>NZ_FNPJ01000170.1 GCF_900107265.1 Nitrosomonas sp. Nm33
TCAACTGGTAAACCACAACCATCAACCGCCAAATGAATCTTTGTAGTGTTACCCGCACGGCTTTTCCCGATGGCTTGCGGCTCTTGACCTACCGCCCCCGCACTATGCTGATGCGCTTTAACGTAGCTGCCATCAATAAATTCCCACTCCCAATCTGGATCAATAATCAGTGCCTTGAAAATTCTGTTCCACTTGTTACTTAATGACCAGGCATTGAATCTCTTGTAGATGGAATTCCAGCATCCAAACACCTCAGGTAAGTCTCGCCACGGACAACCAACCCGCATTCGGTATAGCATACCTTCTACTGTCATGCGCAAATTGCGCTTGTTATAAATCGCTTCTTGAAGCAGAATTTTCTCCAGCTTCGACCAGAACTCATCGCTGAGCATCAATCGGGGCATCGCAAACTCGTTTTATTGGTGGTGTGAGAACACCTCAATATTACGAGTTTGCTTCTATTTATGAAATACTTATCTCAAAACGTCAACAGACCCTAGCAAAGCAGCTGACTGTTATAGTGATAAACGTTGCGCTGATTGCAACAGCCTTGGCGGAAGAAGGATGCCCTCCTAACAAACTCCCATCCGAAGGTGATGGCTGTATGAATATCTCAACCTACACAAAATTATCTCTCGATGCGTCAAAGCCCATGAAATTTGATGCAATTCAGATAAGCATGACAACGATATTCATCCAAGCTACCGGCACAATTACGAATGCTACTCCTGATGATTTTGAAGCATTTATGGCAAGCGATGACGCAAAAATGACAAAAATGCTATTTCTGCATTCGCCGGAAGGCAACCTGCTTGCTGGTCTCAGGCTAGGAGAAAAAATACGCAAGCATGGCCTCAGCACCTATATCGGTCGCACCATCCCACTCAATGGCGTGATGGCTGCATTTCATTACAAGGACGCCATGTGCATTTCTGCATGCGCTTACGCATTTCTTGGAGGAGTTATAGCCAATCACATATAAATTGATTATAATTTGTGAATGACCTATCCAGTATCATTTCGCCGTAAGGTATTATCCGTTCGAGAGAAGGATGGCC
>NZ_FNPJ01000169.1 GCF_900107265.1 Nitrosomonas sp. Nm33
GCACATTTCTCCTGTGAGAGTCGTGAAAATAGGCTATCGACATACAATTTTGGTAGTCTTTTTAGGTTGTATGCCATGGCTTGCAAAATATGCCAGGCATGTGCTTTGGCTAGACCACGGTATCGCAGGATTTTGACTCCAAACCAGCGCGCCTGACTGCCAAAGGTACGCTCTACCACATAACGGACTTTCGTGATCAAGCGATTGCGTTGTAATTGTCGCTGTGTTAGAGGTTTGTTCTTCACCGCCCTATCCTGAATACCATTTTTAATACCGCGTGCTTTCAAAGCTGCACGGTGTTTCTGGCTACAGTAAGCCTTATCAGCATGAACCCGAGTGCCTGATTTGATTTCGACCTTTTCGAGTAAAGTTATTAAAGGCTTGCTGTCATGGCAATTGGCAGCCGTGGTTTCAACTGCTAGCACTAAACCATTGCCATCAACCATTGTGTGCTGTTTATAACCAAATATTGATTGGCCGCCTTTTTTCACCCAGCGCGCCTCAGCATCCACGCCAGGTTGAACAACTTCAATCACACGCATAGCCGCTTTCGCATCATCTTCATCATCTCGATCTTCCCGATCATTGACCACTTCGTAGGGTGGTTTGGTCTTCGGTTTGCGCGGACTTTGTGTGATGCTCGCATCCACATGACATCCCTTGGTTACCGTGATGTTGTGCGCCTGAATTTGTTCATTGATTCTCTCCAACAACCCATCCCATGCGCAAGCTGCCGTCAAGCGTGTTCTAAAACGCGATAACACTGAATGATCCGGAACATTATCTTCCAGATACAAACCCAAAAAACGCATCACGTGCAGATTCGAGTTAGCCATATCTTCTACCGCCTCATCACTGAGACCACCATTCCATATGCCGACTAACAGCATTTTGAAAAGCAGTAACCCAGAGTAAGCAGGGCGACCTGTAGCATCGCTTGTAGGCGCATAATGCTGAGCAATTGCTTTCTCTATCGGGTTCCAATCAATCAACTGATCAATTTGGTTTAGAAAATTGCCTTTGCGGGTGCGGCGAGTAACATCAAAATCTGAAAAACTCATATAAATTACC
>NZ_FNPJ01000164.1 GCF_900107265.1 Nitrosomonas sp. Nm33
CCATTATCAGAATCGATATGAGGCACAACAAGATATATTAAATTACATATCCATGTTCTATAACAGCCATCGACTACATTCTTATTTGGATTATAGAAGTCCCATTCAATTTGAAGCTGAAAGGGCAGAACTTAAAAAAGTCGCTTAACTGGGTTGTCACAAATTACTTGACCATGTTAGAAAGCATCAAGTACGTTAACGAAACCGTAGCGTAACGTATGGGATATCATTTCATCTTTCTCTATTACACCCTGATTAAACGCCCGTAGCTTATCCAAAAATGTACTCTGCTCACTTGTACCTTGTTTTGGATGTTCTTTTAGGTGTTCGCAAAGGTGTGCAGCATAGGGCACTGCAAGTTCTTCAAGAGTAATTTGAGTTTTTCCCAATATTAGAACTTGCTAATTAACTGATAGTTATAACAAGAAATTATTTTTTAATCTTAATTCCCATTAGAGGGATTAGCTTCTAATTGATGGAAAAATGATGGCACGAAGAAAAACTGGTCTTGGAGAAGATTTGCTGGATATTACAAGTGCGCTTCCATGGTGGATGGGAGTTGTTCTTGCTGTTATCGCCTATGGCGTTTTGCAGCATTACGCTTCACTTGGAATGCCGACAAGTCCTGTGCCGGGGCAGATGGGTTACATGGTGGTTGAACAAATGGGCCGAACTTTCGCTTATTATGGGCAATACATTTTGCCACCGCTATTTTTATTTGGTGCATTTGCATCTTTTCTCAAACGGCGCAAGCGGAAGGATCTAGTTCGCGCTGTTGGTGAAGGTAAAGCAGGAAATGTTCTGCGCGACATTACGTGGAGAGATTTCGAGTTGCTGGTAGGAGAAGCTTTCCGTATGCATGGATTTTCAATTGTTGAAACTGGCGGAGGAGGGGCTGATGACGGCATTGATCTCGTGCTCAGAAAAGAAGGCGAATTTTTTCTTGTTCAGTGCAAACAGCGGCGAGCTTATAAAGTCTCAGTCAACATTGTGCGTGAGCTGCTTGGCGTGATGGTAGCAAAGGGAGCAACGGGTGGATTCGTTGTAACCTCTGGAGTATTTACAACGGAGGCAAAGTCATTCGCCAAGGGGCGAAATATCGAACTACTTGACGGTTCAGCACTCACAACGTGATGTGGCTCCCTGTAACTGGACAACCTGAAAGAAAGTTAAGCTCTGACATATAAAGTTAATCAGGTTCAGGCAACCCGATTGATTCTTTGGTG
>NZ_FNPJ01000162.1 GCF_900107265.1 Nitrosomonas sp. Nm33
ATCACCGTCAGCAACTACTTTTATCAAGATGCAACCAGCGCTTATGTGCTGGATGCGATTGAGTTCAGCGATGGCACCAGCTGGGATGTAACCACGGTTAAACAGAAGGTATTGCAGGGCACGATCGGCGCCGACAACATCACAGGCTTTGCCAGCAACGACACGATTGATGGTCTGGCTGGCAATGACAATCTGTCTGGGAGCAATGGCAACGATGTGCTGGAAGGAGGCGAAGGCACCGACACACTGTATGGCGGTGCTGGCGATGATGTGCTGAGAGGTGGTGCAGGTACCAACGATTACCTGACAGGAGACGCCGGCAATGACACCTATTTGTTTGCCGCCGGAGAGGGCAATACCAGCATCAATAACTACGATAGCAGTACCGGTCGCCATGATGTGCTGCGCTTTATGCAAGGGATCAATCCTGGCGAGGTGACGGTCACAGGTGATGCCAGCAATCTATACCTCACCCTGCAGAGTACCGGCGAGAAAATCACCGTCAGCAACTACTTTTATCAGGATGGAGCCAGCGCTTATGTGCTGGATGCGATTGAGTTCAGCGATGGCACCAGCTGGGATGTAACCACGGTTAAACAGAAGGTATTGCAGGGCACGACAGGTGTTGACAACATCACAGGCTTTGCCAGCAACGACACGATTGATGGCCTGGCTGGCAATGACAGCCTGAATGGCGCAGGAGGCAACGATACTGTAATAGGGGGTGCTGGTAATGACATCCTGTCTGGGGGCAATGGCAACGATGTGCTGGAAGGAGGTGACGGCACCGACACACTGTATGGCGGTGCTGGCGATGATGTGCTGCGAGGCGGGGCAGGTGCCAACGATTACCTGACAGGCGATACCGGCAATGACACCTATTTGTTTGCCGCCGGAGAGGGCCATACCAGCATCAGTAACTACGATACCGGTGTTGGCCGTCACGATGTGCTGCGCTTTATGCAAGGGATCAATCCTGGCGATGTAGTGGCAACGCGTGATAGCAGCAATCTATACCTCACCCTGCAGAGTACCGGCGAGAAAATCACCGTCAGCAGCTACTTTTATCAGGATGGAGCCGGCCCTTATGTCCTGGATGTCATTGAGTTCAGTGATGGCACCAGCTGGGATGTAGCCACCGTTAAACAGAAGGTATTGCAGGGCACGGCAGGCGCTGACAACATCACAGGCTTTGCCAGCAACGACACGATTGATGGCCTGGCTGGCAATGACACCCTGTCTGGGGGCAGTGGCAACGATGTGCTGGAAGGAGGCGACGGCAC
>NZ_FNPJ01000159.1 GCF_900107265.1 Nitrosomonas sp. Nm33
TCCTTCGTATATTTCTTCCTCGTATTCATTCCTCAATCTCCAGTTAAGATAAATTATCCCTTAACTGGGTTGGTCAATTCTATTAAACCATGTCAAAATAGTGCCGTAGTGTAGCTGAAGTAGGTTAGAAAAACATAAGATAGCGAATCGAAGAAAGGTACCCCAGAGACCCACAATTCCTTATGGCTTGTGGTGTCTAGGTAATAGTACCAGCCGTAGGGAAACCCGGTGGTAATGGAGAGTTTCTCCGATATGAAAGCTATCAGGTATGCTGCCACGGTGAAAGTCAGGGTCTTGCGCCAGCCCACATGCGGTACACAGGCCAAAAGAAATACCACGAAAAAGGTGAACACATAGGGACGCATAACAATGGTGTCGAAAATGGTGTCAAGCATGAACAACTCCTTGGAGAATAGAAAGGCGTCACAATGAGATATTGTCAAATGTGGAAGTTATCTGCTATCTATTATGCAGCGAGTAAAAATTTCCCTGGGATCGTTACGTCATACAACTGGTGTTCGCTGAGAACCCACGGAAAAGCTATAGCAGACTTTCTGATTTAAATTAACTGTGAAATAGTACGTCTTATTGCGATACACCTATAATGGCAACTTAGATGCCATTAAGAGACACCTTATTAATATAACTATATGATTCTTTTTGACTCTCCGGCCAGGGCTCGAACCTAGAATATGCGGATTAACAGGTATTATAACTAACTGTTTATATTAATATTATACCCATCAGTACTCGCAAATACTCACTGTTAACTATCATTTCTGTCACGTTATTTGTTAAATGATAGCTTGTCACCAATTAAGAAGTCTAAATGGAACGGAACTGATTTGATTAACCTCTGGCTGGCATCGCCAAGATCTAATACTTGAATCAAAAATAGTCCATTTTTAATCGCTTATCTGTCAAGTTTGACAACATAACGAATCATCTAGTAATTTGCATTCTAAAACCAGCTTATTTTTTACTACTTAGATATAAGGGTCAGAATTTAATCTAATATGCTTAAAATTATGATCTCCAGAACTGTATATCATTCTATTTTAGGATGATATGCAGCTAGCAAACTTGGCTAACATAACAACTTTGTTGTCTTTAATGCCAAACGTGTAGAAAATATACGGAAACTTTACAATTACTTGTTAGATCTGCGGAGGGAGTCGTGGAAGTTGAATATCTGTTTAATTCTTCGGGCGAGTTGATTGCTTTTCGCATTAATAAGTTCGTGTACAACACTGCGCTGCAGGCGCGACGGCCCTGACAGGCCGCGGCCTGAACTCACACATTATAGCCAATCACATATAAATTGATTATAATTTGTGAATGACCTATCCAGTATCATTTCGCCGTAAGGTATTATCCGTTCGAGAGAAGGATGGCC
>NZ_FNPJ01000157.1 GCF_900107265.1 Nitrosomonas sp. Nm33
CTCCTGACGATCAAGTGGCGTAAGTCTTATATGTTTGTGCATGTTCATTTACAGTATTCTCCACAATACTGTAAACAACGCTAGAAATTCTTACACCTAAAATTATTAAAGCAACTGGTTCGGTAGGCGTCGTAGCTTTTCTCATCTATATCATTCTGAATCAGGTTTTCAGTGAGCAAATCGTAGCGTTGTTTGGCAGTGATAAGCTATTTGCATTAACGTTTCTTCTCATTGTAACTCTGCTAATTGTTTTTTTAGTCGCCATCCTGCAGTCGAAAGAGACGCGGGAGCGTACGAGCCAATCTGAAGGGCCGAAAGTTACATATAGCGGTAATTCCACTCATAACGGGGATAATAACTTCTAGTTATGGATGTAGGCGCACAATATCAAGGCCGGGCCAATCATATAGGCGATAATAACTTTGCTTCTCTAACCAATCTTGAGACAGCTATCGAGCAAGTTAAAAAAACCTGGCGAGGTGAAGACAAGCTAGTTGATATTCTTGAGGATTTAGCTGATTACATAACAGAGCACCCTGAACGAGAGATAGTAGGATTAGAAAAGAAGCTAGAACGGGGTGATCAGCTCGATTTGTTTGGTCGAGCGAGTTTTCTCAAAAACAAGTTTGCTCGGCGGGTCGCAAAAAACCAGATGTCGATCACTGAGCAGTATGTGTATATCCAGATTCTTTCGGCAATCAACACGATTTGGTACCAAACCATCTATCCCAGGATTGTTTCTGGAGCAAGTAGTCAAGAGATTGACCAACTGATATTCGAAGAACTGATAAAGCCTGTTCATCAGGCGATTGTCAGATTTGATTGTACGATAACGACAGAAACAGTAAGTGGAATGCTTTATTTCCTAACAGGAAAATGCCATCTCATTTGGGAGCCAGAATGCTAATGTACCACCCAGCACAGGATGTCAATCACTGTGTTTTTAGAACATTGCTTCTTCTCGAACACACGGTTCATGAGGTTATTGAACTTGAGCTGTATCGGTTACTCGATTTTTATATCGTTTTCCCTCACATGTTGAAGCACATAAGGCCACTTCCTGCTGAACTGAGCACTTATAGGCGCTTGCTTGCGGAAATACCTGATCCTTTCGAGTCTATGCGCAATACGAAGCGCATTATATAGCCTAACCAGTTAAGAATGATTCAGAATGCATAGGATTTGAAGAGCGTATCGACGGTTTGGTTTTGTTGTCTACGGAGCGCCTTGGCCTGTGCCCATTTGTGTTCGATGGGATTGAGATCAGGAGAATAAGCGGGAAGGTATTCAAGGGTATGCCCGGCGTTATGTATGGCATCCCGTGTGTCTAGTCTCTTATGGAAGGTGGCATTGTCCATCACAACGATGGAATGTAGTGGCAATTTAGGCAACAGGTCCTGCATCGCCCATCCATGAAACACATCAGCATTGATGTTGGCTTCAAACAGGCCGATGGTTACCAGTAACTTTCCAATCAGGGCACCAATCG
>NZ_FNPJ01000154.1 GCF_900107265.1 Nitrosomonas sp. Nm33
TGGGTGCTGCATGGGCCAGATGGCGCACACGTAACACTTCACCACACGCCGCGTTTCGTGACGACGGACATGATTGCGCTGAGAGACGCCGCTGTGGCCGGTGTCGGTGTAGTGCAGCTGCCAGTGGTCATGGCACGGGATCAGCTGGGAGCTGGTTCATTGGTTAGACTGGTGCCAGACTGGGCGCCAGGTCGGGAAATCATTCATGCTGTGTTTCCGTCCCGGCGCGGTCTTCTGCCATCCGTGCGGGCGTTAATTGATTTTCTCGCGCAGCGCTTCGAGATGCTGCATGAGGACTAAGCTGCTGATCATTGACGAGATTGGCTATTTGCCGCTGAGCCGGGAGCAAGCCAATCTGTTCTTCCAGGTGATCGCCAAGCGCCATGAAAAGGCAGCCTCTTGACGAGCAGCCTGCCGTTTGGGCAGCGGAATTAAACATTCGCCAACGCCCCCATGCTGACAGCAGCCATGCCAGATCTGCTGTCACATCACGCCTACGTGGCGTCGATTCAGGGAGAAAGCTTCCACTTGCGCGACAAGCGCCGCGCCGTTTCCCAGCTTACACGTGCAACCATTTGTTAACCCTTATTTGATAGGCCCCCATGGCGGTGAGCCCGGAGGCGCAACATTGATTAACTTCTCATTGACAAATTCACCGAAGCCCAGCTCCGATAGCTCACGCCCAAAGCCCGAATTCTTGATGCCGCCGAACGGAAGTTGAGCGGCCGTCCAGACCGGCTGATTGATGAAGACCATACCGCTTTCAATCTTTGCCGCAACCTTTCGCCCATGCTCGACGTCAGCCGTAAACACGGAGGCGCCCAGACCGAATGGAGTGGCGTTTGCCAGGCTGACGGCCTCGTTTTCATTCTCGACGACGTAAAAAGAGGCAATCGGGCCAAATAATTCTTGAACGTGGATCGGGTTGTTCTCGCTGATGCCGGTCAGTACAGTGGGCTCCAGATAGAAGCCCGGACGATCAATCCTTCCACCGCCAAACGCAACCTTTCCCCCTTCTTTCCTGGCCAGCTTGATTTGATCCAGGAGAAGATCCAATGCCTTCTCTGAAGCAAGCGGTCCCAGGGTTGTAGCAGGATCTGCAGGATCGCCTGCCTTCAGCGCCGCAATGCGCTGAACGAAGCCATCGAGGAAATCCTCTCCCCGCTCCTTGCCGATGACAATGATGCGTTTTGAACCGACGCAGCATTGACCCGTGTTGAACATCCGACCGAACAAGGCATTATCGAGCGTGGATTCCATTGGCGCGTCTTCAAGCACAATCAGCGGATCACTTCCACCCAGTTCCATTACTGATTTCTTGAGGCTGCGGCCCGCGCGTCCGGCCACTGCCGCGCCTGCGCGCTCGCTGCCAGTCAGGGTAACGCCCCGGACACGGGGATCCTCGATCAGCCTTTCGGTCTGTTCAATACTGGCAAAAATATTCGCGTATACGCCTGCCGGAGCGCCAGCTTCCTCAAACAGGCGAGCAAAGGCCAACGCCGACTGAGGAACGCTCTCCGCATGCTTGAGAAGTAGTACGTTACCCACCATTAACTGCGGCCCTGCTACCTGATGTGGCTCCCTGTAACTGGACAACCTGAAAGAAAGTTAAGCTCTGACATATAAAGTTAATCAGGTTCAGGCAACCCGATTGATTCTTTGGTG
>NZ_FNPJ01000152.1 GCF_900107265.1 Nitrosomonas sp. Nm33
TCGATGGCGACGAACAGATAGAGTTTGCCTTCCTCGGTGCGCACTTCAGCGATGTCGATATGAAAGTATCCAATGGGATACTTCTTGAACTTCTTCTTCGCGGGCTTATCACCATCTACATCCGGCAACCGACTGATGCCGTGGCGTTGATAGCAGCGATGCAGGGATGAGCGGGATAGATGGGGGATCGTGGATTGCAAGGCATACAGGCAGTCATCCAAAGGCAGTAGCGTATGCCGGCGGAAAGCCACGCACATGGCCTCCTGCTCCTTCGTCAGAACGGTCGACGCAGGTTCCTTTGGTCCCATCGGCGCATCGTGAACGAAGTCCCGCTTCTTCCACTTCGCCACCGTCTTCGGATTAATCCCGTGACGCTCCGCCAGAACGTTCAGGCTCTCTTGACTATGTTGTATCGCTCGACGGGTCGCCTCTGTCGTACGGACTCTTCCATGCAGTATCTGTCCCATAATTCCTCCTTCAGTAGCTGATTGTATATTACACCACCATACTGCGGGACTAAACATCTAAGTTCAAAAACAGCTCTTACCAACTATTTTCAATTTCAAACTTGAAGACCTTATGATTCCCCCTGCCGAAGACCAATCATCTTTATGATCGCCTTTGCTCGAGCCTATGATCGTCTTCTTTTATGAGTTTCATAAGGGTATCGCTAGGCTCAAAGTACCTGGAAACAATCCATTTTTACCGAGCAATTGGATAGCCTCAAATGCAGGAAGCGATTTGACTCTTTTCCATTAAGGAAACGCAGGTATTGTCGGCTCCGTAGTTTTGACTTCTATTTCGGGTATATGCTGTTTTATACGCTCTTCGATCTTATCCACCTGATCCGCTGGCACATCGACCAATACTAGAAAATGACCTGATTCTATTGCATCTTCGAACTCTTTAATCCGTCTATTGCCCACACTCATTCCGACCAACCCGCTTACCCATGCACCAACACCCGCACCTGTAAGCGCTGTTGCCAACAAGATACCACCCGCAATGACTGGTGCGGCAGGAGGAAGGGCGATAGCAACCAATCCGGCGAGTAAACCGGTCGTTCCACCGAGCGTCAATCCTTGTTGCACCGCAGGAACAAAATCGCTCTTCTGCAGGAGACTGGCCTCAGGCAATTCCTCGAGCGGTGTGCCGCGCTTAGCAATCACGTGGATGTTCTTCTCTTTGATTCGTGCCAAAAGCAGTTCATCAACGACACGCCTCGTAACGTTAATATTGGGAACAAGAAAATAGATTCGTCGCATGATAACCTCCTCAAATTTAGGTTAATCAATGTTGCTAAGCAAAACAGATCGCCAGCTGACACGAAGGAGTAGCAATCAATCAAATCAATCCAGCTTTAATATAAATTAATGCTAATGATAACAAACAAGGGAAGCAATAATGCAATTGCATGCATTTTTCCCTCAGTACGTGACACTAAGAAAAACAGCATCCATGTAATCTGACTACTGCCTTCTTAATAATTATTCCATTTCCAAGAAACTGTTTGGAAATTGTGAGAGCTAGCTGATGTAGCGATTTTTGCTGTTTGTTAACATTCACCATTTTATGAATCAACCAAAAAACGGAAGAAGCGTTATCCGAGCAACCTAAGCTCTGGAGCGTGGTATTACTTGAAACCCCACCTACCGGTATCAGCAGCAGGAAGGCCGAGAGAGGTAAGTCTACGCCAGGTGGTAAATGCAATTTTGTATGTTTTAAAAACAGGTTGTCAATGGCGGCAATTACCCCGCGAGTTCCCCGCTTGGAGTAC
>NZ_FNPJ01000151.1 GCF_900107265.1 Nitrosomonas sp. Nm33
CAAAATCTTCGCTGCCAGACCAGAAAATCCTCCAGTTCCCGATTCACCATCCCTTCACTTGGCTCCTGGCTCGAGTTAAAAGAGGAATTTAGGATTAATGATTGATCAGGTAATAGCGTTAGTCGATTACTCACAAATACAGGGGGTAAGACTGTGGATAACTGTTCTATGTTGTGCAGGGCAAATGAAAATTAGCGTTGCCTAAATGATAGGCAACGCTAACCGAACCTGATAATTTTGGTTCCTCTGAAGGGAAGACGTACTCTCTGGATTTTTGAAGCGTAAAATCGATTCATGCTCAGATTCTTTTTTGGGCAACAACACAGTTTTAATTTAAAAGGGATTGCGGCGAAATTAATCAATTACTAGGGTGTTTAGTCCCACGGTGTATTGGAGCAATATACAGCCAGCTATTGATGGTGGATTTATGGGACAGATACTGCACAGAAGCGCCCGCACGACGGAGGCGGTGCGTCGTCTCGCCTTGATCCGCAGGAACAAACAGTCGCTGATGCATCAAAAGCAGAAATTGAGAAACCTCAAATCATACCAGTAAACCAGCCGATAAAACCTGAACCTGTTTCCTTACCGCTTGCACCAATGGCTCAAGCGGTCGTATCTGATCAGATAGACTGGTCGAAAGTCTTTAGCTGCATATCTAACCAGACACAATGTGTTTGCTATGGCCACAGCGCCGAACGGCTCGTTATTCCTGCAGAAACCTGCCGTCTGGCCGTTAAACATGGCTGGCTGGGCAAAAGTAATGCAACCATAGCAACAAATCTATAAAAATGTTGATGCAAAAAATATATTTTGTTGAGACAAAATAGCATTCTTGTTAAGATGATCCCTCGCTAATGTTGGGAGGAAAACATGTTTTTGAATGTTCAGCAAGTTCGTGAATATATTGATCTCGGTGTTATTAACGAAGTATCAATAATGCGTGAACCATGGGACGAACCCGGCTATAGTCTTGAATTCTTCGGAAAAGATCGCTCCTACACCCTTAAATCAGCCCGCGGTGCCCGCCGTGTCTTTAAAACTGCTGATGCTGCAATAAACACGCTGTCAGATTTAGGCATTAAAGTTAACGGTTTAAAAGTGTCAATAAAATAACTGATAGGTGTTCATATGAAACAAACCTTAATGAAACGCACCCAAGTGTATTTATCTAATGAGCAAGAGCAAGCGCTCAATTCTCTCGCCCTTACATCTGGCAGACATCGAAGTGAATTAATTCGTGAAGCAATTAACTTATTACTATCAGAAAAAAAAGTAATGCACACTCAATGGAAGCAAGCCTTGCATAATATGAAAGGCATGTGGGCCAAGGATGAAAAAGCTGCTAAACACATGCAGAATATCCGTAACGAATTCGACCGTTAAAAATGGCCAACTATCTTCTGGATACTTGTATTCTCATTGATTTCTTTCGAGGAAATGCAAAAGCTGCTCAATTTCTGGAAGGACTTAATGATCCACCTTATCTTTCAGCCCTTACCGTTGCAGAATTGTATGCAGGTGTTCGAGAAGGGAAAGAGTGAACCATACTTGATAATCTACTGCAATATCTCCCTGTAATCCCACTGAATGATGAAGCCGCTGTGAAAGGCGGTCTATATCGCCGACAATACGGCAAAAGTCATGGTGTTGGGATTGTTGACGGATTACTTGCAGCATCTGCCGAATGCAATAATCTGATACTTGCAACACGTAATTTAAAACATTTTCCTATGACTGAAAATGTTTATTGTCCTTACTAACTTCAGATATAGCTGATCCCATATAAAATGATTTAAAGTGCATAAGCGGTAAAGAGCTGCTCGATGGAGCATCCTTCCTTTTTTCTGATTGTTTTGGC
>NZ_FNPJ01000150.1 GCF_900107265.1 Nitrosomonas sp. Nm33
CATGCGCAAATTGCGCTTGTTATAAATCGCTTCTTGAAGCAGAATTTTCTCCAGCTTCGACCAGAGCTCATCGCTGAGCATCAATCGGGGCATCGCAAACTCGTTTTATCGGTGGTGTGAGAACCTCTCAATATTACGAGTTTGCTTCTATTTATGAAATAAATATCTCAAAACGTCAACAGACCCTAGCAAAATATATATCCACAGAGGGATGCACATGAATAAAATTCGACGGCCCCAGCAAGTCAGCGAGGTTAAAGTACGCCCCAGTCGGGAACAGTGGGTTGTATGTTTGGAGGTTTGCTGAGGCTGGGTTCCGATCCCCGCTGGTGATATCAACCGTCAGCCCCAGTCGGGGGCGAAGCGGCAAATTGCTCAAGTTATAGTGCAGATTGGTCGCCACTGCCCAGGCTTCAATGTTCCCGGCCCCGAACCGGCCAAATTGCCAGATAAGCTCAACGTTATACTCCCATGGCAGGGGTTGCCCCCACAGCCGAGTACCAAGCGTGTGACGTACTTCGTGTGCGGTGCCCTGAGCAAACACTCCTTGCTTATTCTCAAAGCCCAGGTAATACAGGTCGGCGTGCCCATCAGGCAGAAATGAATGAGAACGAACAGCATACACACCCCACAAGGACTTATTGGGATCCGGATCATCGTCAAACACGCTGAAACGATTACGAACCGGTTTACCCCAGAATCCATCGATTGCCCATTTATTTACTCGAAAGAGTAGCCGGGCAGCATCAAATGAGCGGCGCGTGTTCGGAACTTCACGAACAGAAATGAGCCGACCTGAGCCATATTCAAATTCCTGCCGCCCAAGCCGCAAAGTGAGCGGCATCATGTCCTTGAAGAGAATGACAAGATCCATGAATCCCTGATGTACGTCGAATACATTTCGGTCTACTTCCGGGCGTGGACCGCCGATCCGGCCGTCTTCGAGGCTTGACATAAACTGACCGAAAAAACGGAGATGCTGCCCCAGGTGTAGGTCAGCATGCAGGAAATATCGTTGCAGTAAATAGTCGTTGTTCCCCCGACTATCCGATGGGCCAGCGCCGAAGTTGGGGTTGTGATAGAACTCGTATCGTTGTCGCATTTCACCCCCGATTGAGAGAAACCAATTTTCCCGATCTTTGATCGGAATATATTTAATGGAATCCCAAAAGTCAGATTGACGCTGGGGCTCGTGCAAGTATCGATAATCCTCATCATAGCGCAACGACTTGAATGGCGGCGGAGCATGTGGCGTCGGCATGCTCTTTTGAGTGGCAATAGATTGAGCGTTCTTGGATAAGGGTAGATCAACATCACCCGTCATCGCGTGCAGATGATTCCCAGCAAATGAACGAATTTCAGGAGCGACCGCTTTTTCAGGCTGAACAAGCGGTAATCCTTGAGCTTGGCTCGCTGCCATGAACAGAGCAGCACAGGCAAAAATGACTGACCAGCTTCTTCGTGGAAACATCATCATAATTTCATGCCCCGAACCCGATAAATTGATCGCAAGGACGGTTGCAGCACAATAAGCCTGCTCTATTTTACATAACAAGCATAGAGGCAAATGGATAAGCGCAGGACTCCTTCACCGCAGCCGCACGGACGTACCCCATGAAAACCCCCCAGAAAAACTCACAGCTCGTTGCGCCAGATCTGATCGTCGCTATCAAACAGGCGGTTGGCTTCTGCCGGACCCCAACTTCCGGCCGGATAGGTTGGAATAAATTCGCGCTCGACCAGCCAATGTTTTAGATGTTTAGTCCCACGGTGTGCTGGAATGGATTAACATTAAAACGTTCCGGCTCTTTTGTCCATATTTTGCAGATGTATTCATAGGGTGTAAGCCCCTTCAAAATCTTAAGCCGCTTTGCGAAGT
>NZ_FNPJ01000149.1 GCF_900107265.1 Nitrosomonas sp. Nm33
TCGCCGCATCGTGAACAAATGACCGCTTCTTCCATTTCGCCACGGTCTTCTCGTTAATTCCGTGGCGTTTTGCCAATGCTTTCAGGCTCTCTTGATTATGTTGTATCGCTCGACGCACCGCCTCTGTCGTACGGGCGCTTCCATGCAGTACCTGTCCCATAATATGTCCCTCGATAATTGACTACATATTACTCCAGCACACCATGGGACTAAACATTTTTAGCGGTCATTTTGTTTATCGCCTATCGAGCGCGTTACCGCTGGCTGCCCTTATTTTCTCAGTTTGAGAATGTAGAGCAGGTCAAAACAGGCACCGAGCATCTCAGAAAGTGGGTCAGTATTGAATTTATCCTTGCACTGTTGCTGGTCCTGCTTGCCACCATGCTGGCCAACACTCTCCCCGCCAAGCATGCCATCATCGAAAACTGGCCTTATCCATTCCGGTTTTCGATTAAAGCCACCTGGGAAGAACCGAATGTACAGGAAATGGTGTGGACAGGAACAGCGTTGTTGCTCGTTGCGCTGGCTACGATCTGGTTGGGGATAAAAAAGAACAAGACCGGGAAGAAAAAAATTCTGGTACCGAGTGCGCTGGGCTGGTGGTCATTGCTTTGGCGAGTGCATTACCCCCGCTTGCCATCGAAGCCTATCCTGAAACCTATCAAAAAACACCGGTGCCATTCGATGCCATTTCGATCTCGAATGGTTCCCTGTTTTATGCCGGGCATTGTGCGAGTTGTCATGGCCCGCAAGGCAAGGGCAACGGGGAGCTCTTGCCGAAACGTTGTCAACAGAACCGGCTGACCTACTGACAAAACCCCATACCGCACGGCATACTGTCGGCAACTTTTTTCATTGACTATCTCATGGCATACCCGGAACTGACATGCCTGGTTTTGCTGCCACTCTGTCTGAGGAAGATCGCTGGGATATCGTCAATTACCTGCGTGCTCTGTCTCGTATTTTCGATGCTCGTCTATTGGGAACTATGATCATGCCGGCATCCCCGGACATTGGGGCGCCTGTCTTCTCCTATTTTGCTTATGATGGATCTAGCGGCAATTTAAAGGATTTTCGTCTACAAAAAAATGTACTGCTGGTGTTATTTTCCTGGCCACAATCTCAGCAGCGTCTAAGTCAATTGAAAGAAACTTATGAGAATTTCAGTTTCACCCATAATACTGAGATTATGGCAGTGCCCATGGAAGCGCTTAATGAGCAAGAACTGATGGACATCGCCCATAGTGTTCCTTTCCCTGTGGTGACCGAAGGCTGGCAGGAAATCAGCAAGAGCTACCTGCTATATTGCCGGAATAGAACGGTTCCTGATTTGCTGGGCAAAGGCATGACACCCGGGCATCTGGAGTTTCTGATCGATCGTTTTGGCTATTTGCGTGCGCGCTGGGTAGCTCAATTCGATGGCTTTGGTTGGTTAAATGTGGGTGTTTTGACTCAGCAGTTAGAGCAGCTTAACCAAGAGAACCAGATTATGCCTCCGCCAGTAGATCATGTGCACTGGGGGGGTGTGAAAACAAAGTTTTAGCGAAACTGCGTTTTGTCAATACATCTATTGCGCACTCCAATCGCTGTGTTGGGTGGTACTCGCTTCTCGTCTATCTATTTGATATAGCATAACCAGATAATTTTGATTATAATGCAAGGATGGCATATTCATTGGATTTTCGCCGTAAAGTCTTATCTGTTCGAGAGAAAGAAGGACTTACGATAGCCGAGGTGGCAGCGCGGTTTGATGTGGGTATAGCAAGCGTTGTTCGCTGGATCAAGCATGTTGATCGCAAACCTCAAGGGTTTCGCAAACGCAAGATTGATCTTGATGTATTGCGGCAGGATATTCTCGATTATCCCGATGCCTGTCAGTACGAGCGAGCAAAACGTTTGGGCGTGGCGCAGAA
>NZ_FNPJ01000148.1 GCF_900107265.1 Nitrosomonas sp. Nm33
AACAAAATCTTCGCTGCCAGACCAGAAAATCCTCCAGTTCCCGATTCACCATCCCTTCACTTGGCTCCTGGCTCGAGTTAAAAGAGGAATTTAGGTTCAACCGTATTCTGCAGGTATCCCATGGTTATACCTATGAATGGAAAGAAAAGGGCACGCCCTGCGATAATGTTAATCCGACCAGTATCAAAGTTAACGGCATAATGGTTGATCCGGAGAAGAGCTATCGGGTGACTGTGAACAGTTTCTTGGCTGAGGGAGGTGACCAGTTTTACGTTCTTAAAGAAGGTATCGACCGTATGGGTGGTGCCCTTGATCTTGATGCGCTGGAGGCCTATTTCGTCACAAACAGCCCTGTAGCACCAGGACCACAGAATCGCATCACGCTGCTGCCCTGATAATTAGCTGCTCACAGGATTGGTAGGTGCGAAAAACCTGATTTCTTGCATGCAGAAATAATGGAGAACATAACCCTATGACCTTTTCTGATAGTCATGTGCCGTACTGCTTGCAGTAACTCAGCTTCCCTGTTCTGCTGTTTTCCCATGCTTTTAGTTCTTCATCAGTCAAGGTTTTTTCTATTTTATCTTTTTTTTTCAAGGTGTTGCGCTGATTGAATTCAATTTCTTTATAAATAAACAAACGGTTTTACTAGTGCCAGGCAAGGGTAGGGTTCCCAGTTCTTAGTATTGGATAGCGTGAAAGATCGGTTATTCAGATCAATATCAGACCGTTTTAGCGTTGTAGTCTATTGACTACAGATAGTGATTCCAAAGCCTTTACCGGTTTAGAATACTTCCGCTCTAAAGATTGATCACCTTTTGATAAATCTCATCCCAGTTTTGGTATTCACTCCAATCGTTAGCCCAGTATTTCTGAATGAAATCCATAATAGCTAATTGTTCAGCCTGGCTTAAGGTATGCATTTTTTGTGCGAGTGCTGCATATTCCGGCATTAAATCCGTGAGTGAAATAGCCCCTTTATCATCCATGATGTCTGTCGCTATACTCAATGGCTGATGGGGTTCTACCCAATTGCCATCGTAAGTACTAAGGATCATTTGCCACTCATCCGTGGTGAGCTTTGGTAGTAATTGAATACTCATGATTGCTCCTCATAATTTTGCTCATTGCTAACGACTCGATTCGCTGTTGAATTAACTGATAAACTGTTTATCTATCGAATATTCTTGCGTGAATAAAATTTCAGATCCTGATCTTCACTTCAATTTGTTTCGCTATCCGAATCAGAGTTCCCGTGAGGGTGACATTATGTATATCACTCAAGCGATCGAATGTTCGCCACCATATTTCTTTGGGCTTTCAACTCATTTTATTCAGGATAACCGGTTTCCGGTCTAGCTGCACCTGCTTTTTATAGGTCTAACCGGTACATTTTTGGTGCGCCATTTGGTACATTGCTAATTTTGTGCTGACTCTACTTGCTACTTAGTCGCCCCTGAAATACTATAGAAACTAGCATAAATATTGGCATTGAGGGATACTGAAAAGGTATGGAATTTGCCAGAATTAATACTATTGACCCCTAATTTCTGGTGAATTGATGAAGCCAAAGAAGCAAGAACCCACCCCCTGTGATGATCTTTTTCGCATGAGACTGGAGCAGATGTTGGACCAGCGCCACGAGCTATACCGACTGGCAGGGAAGATTGACTGGTCGGTAGTAGAAGAGCGGTTTGAACGACTGTATTCAGATGAAGGCCGCCCAGCTATTCCGATCCGCTTGATGGTAGGGCTGCACTACCTGAAGCACACTTTCAATGAATCAGATGAAACGGTGGTGGAACGCTGGGTGGAGAATCCCTATTGGCAATACTTCTGTGGAGAAGAATACTTTCGCCACGAAT
Organism: Nitrosomonas sp. Nm33; assembly: GCF_900107265.1. Taxonomy (GTDB): domain Bacteria; phylum Pseudomonadota; class Gammaproteobacteria; order Burkholderiales; family Nitrosomonadaceae; genus Nitrosomonas. The sequence continues at coordinate 1,866 of NZ_FNPJ01000148.1, forward strand.
TGCCAATCGATCCCAGCCAGATGACGAGATTTCGTGACCGCATAGGCGAAGCAGGCTGTGAATTCATGTTAAGTCTAACGGTGGTAGCAGGAATTGCCACGCAGACCGTATCAAAGACATCGCTCACAGCAGTAAACGTGGATAGCACGGTGCAGGAAAAAGCGATCAATTACCCGACAGATGCCCGGCTGTATCATAAGGCTGGAAGTGCACTGG
>NZ_FNPJ01000147.1 GCF_900107265.1 Nitrosomonas sp. Nm33
ACGGGTATTGCGCCAAAGGAAGTTTATGTGGATCGGGGTTATAGAGGGCACGCGGTGACGGATACGGTCAAAGTATGGATAGCAGGAGCCAGGCGTGGCGTCACGGTGGCGATCAAAAAGAAGCTCAAGCGGCGCAGTGCGGTGGAGCCCGTGATCGGACATATGAAAAACGATGGGCGTCTGGGGAGAAACTTTTTGAAAGGCACAGCAGGCGATGCTATGAATGCCTTACTGTGCGGTGCTGGCTATAACTTGCGCAAGATTCTGCGCCAACTGGCGCTTTTGTGTGCTCGTTTGGGAATCAATATTAATCGGCTATTGATTGGCAATATGCCTAACCTACAACTTAGTAGTTGAGAAAAAGGGTTTTTCAGGGACGACTACTTACTGTTTTATTTTTATAGTCATTTGCAACATGGATATCTACTTCATGCGCCATGGGCGCACTAATTATAATGATCTTGGTTTGTGTAACGATGATCCCAGCCGGGATGTTCATTTAACAGAAGTAGGTATAGAGCAAGCGAAGTTGGCAGCGCTGGCGCTGCGTGATGTAGCATTTGATCGTATTATTGTTTCGCCCCTGCCACGGACATACCAAACGGCGGAGGTAATAAACTGTTACCACGCAGTTCCAATTGAGGTGCATCCTGATCTTGCCGACATCCGCTCAGGGTTTGATGGCATGCCAGTGTCTGACTATTTTTCAGCGATTATCCATGATCCGCTACGAATATGCGTGAATGGTGGCGAATCATTGCTGGACCATAAGCAGCGTGTGTTACGATTTATCGATTGGTTAAAAGAGCAGAAGGATAAAACACTATTGGTAGTCGCTCATGAAGAAACCATGCGGGTATTCGTCGCCTATTTTGAGGGGGGCGTTAAAGATGATCAACTGAGGGATATTCATGTGGGCAATTGTGAATATAAGCATTATGTGTTGAATTGCGCCTAAATTTACCCAGGGTTTGCATCTAAAATTAACCCACCTAAGTGAGTTCGATAATGACTTATTCAGATTGAGATATTTTTGTATATTTTCATTTGGAATTGAAGATACGATAGCCAGTCCCCCCAAAGGAAGCATCCTGGTGAAGTATCCAGATAGGGGTGGGCGGTCAAATTTATTCAGTTCCGCGATTCACGCCACGCAGCGGAAAAGCTGTCCAATGTAGCAATAGAGCTCAACGCGATTCCGGCTACACCCTCAAATGAGGCTACTGCTTTCAAAGAGAGATTTTCTGGATCAAAGCCAATAAAAATGATGCTCACCAGAAAGGTGAAATTCCAAAGCCCAGGGATTTGCCAGCAGCTCCTTTGATCAGCTTCTCCGCAAAGTGGATAACCAACCCAATTCCGATAATAAAGAGCACTACACGCTATGGAAAGTATTATATTCATCTGTTGTTATTTCCCTTTGCTACTGCGAAGATGGAGAGTATTCGGATTTTATTATCCACAATTTTCGTGGATAAGCTTGTGAGTAACTGCTTTATGTCGAGGGAGGATAAAGGTTATTTCGAGTGCTTTAAAAAGATGCTAAAGCTTTCTCAGTTCTGGTCGATAATGGATAAATAAGATTCGAAAATACTATTCTCGTATCCCCTCTAACCCGGTGAGTTATATATTGCTCTCTGGGTTATTTTTTATTTTGCGCACTTGCCTTTCAGTAAAACCCTATTCCAATGTAAGCTGACGCATTAGCTCAAGCGTGCGTAGGGAACATGAATGGGGTTGCAAATTGTCGATTTTGCGGTATCGGTGATGGTTCTAGAATTAGTCGTCCCTGAAAAACCCTTTTTCTCAACTACTAAGTTGTAGGTTAGGCATATTGCCAATCAATAGCCGATTAATATTGATTCCCAAACGAGCACACAAAAGCGCCAGTTGGCGCAGAATCTTGCGCAAGTTATAGCCAGCACCGCACAGTAAGGCATTCATAGCATCGCCTGCTGTGCCTTTCAAAAAGTTTCTCCCCAGACGCCCATCGTTTTTCATATGTCCGATCACGGGTTCCACCGCACTGCGCCGCTTGAGCTTCTTTTTGATCGCCACCGTGACGCCGCGCCTGGCTCCTGCTATCCATACTTTGACCGTATCCGTCACCGCGTGCCCTCTATAACCCCGATCCACATAAACTTCCTTTGGCGCAATACCCGTTAGTTTGTGAACTTGTTCCAAGGATGCTGTAAGCGTATGCCCATCGTA
>NZ_FNPJ01000145.1 GCF_900107265.1 Nitrosomonas sp. Nm33
TGGATCAATAATCAGTGCCTTGAAAACTCTGTTCCACTTGTTACTTAATGACCAGGCATTGAATCTCTTGTAGATCGAATTCCAGCATCCAAATATCTCGGGTAAGTCTCGCCACGGACAACCAACCCGCATTCGATACAACATACCTTCTACTGTCATGCGCAAATTGCGCTTGTTATAAATCGCTTCTTGAAGCAGAATTTTCTCCAGCTTCGACCAGAACTCATCGTTGAGCATCAATCGGGGCATCGCAAACTCGTTTTATTGGTGGTGTGAGAACACCTCAATATTACGAGTTTGCTTCTATTTATGAAATACTTATCTCAAAACGTCAACAGACCCTAGGAACAAATCGTTACTATATTTGCAATGTTAGTCACAAGACCTGGAATCTTCTCCGCGATCTCCTCATGTTAAAATCGCTGATACTTTTTGCCAAAATGTAACACCTCATGAAACGCCCAATAGAAGAAAATGGACCTGAAGCTGAATATCAAGCATTGATGCAGGCTGGGGAACTCAAGCCTGATGCTGATCAGGCCAAGGCAGTAGCTTCATTGGAGCGATTGCATCGTGAGTTGATTGATTACCCAGCGATAGACAACCAAAGCAATAGATTCTCGTTCAAGAATTGGTGGCCGACTGGTTTGTTTCGTTGGTCAGGTAGCGATAAGCCAGCTCCCAAAGGAGTTTATCTTTATGGAGGTGTAGGGCGCGGCAAATCCATGCTGATGGATCTGTTTTATTCTATAGCTCCAACGACATTCAAACGACGGGTGCACTTCCATGAATTTATGCTGGATATCCATGCCCGACTTAAGGAAGCGCATGATCTTTCTGCACAAAAACGGATGCAGCGTAGCGGACGCGCCAGTGATGCTGATCCTATTCCGGTTATTGCGCGGCAAATAGCCAATGAAGCAACCTTACTCTGTTTTGATGAACTGCAAGTCACGGATATTGCAGATGCCATGGTGCTGACAAGACTGTTCAACGCGCTGTTTGAGCAAGGTCTAATTGTGGTGGCAACTTCTAACAGACCACCCGACGATCTTTACAGACATGGCCTCAATCGCCACCGTTTTCTGCCTTTCATTGAGCAAATCAGGGAAAGACTTGAACTGATTCCGCTTGAGGGACCGGTTGATTATCGCTACAACCGTCTGAAGGGCGCAGAAACGTATTATTTTCCGGTTAATGAGGAAACGACTGCTCAATTATCTGCAACTTTTTTTCGCCTGACGGATCGCCGCGTGGAAGACCGCGCAAAGGTTCCCAGTGAAACGCTGGCAGTGCAGGGGCGCACGTTGTTTGTACCCAAAGCGGCACGCGGTGTAGCGGTTTTTTCGTTTAAGCGGTTATGCGCAAATCCATTGGGTCCGGCAGACTATCTTGCCATTGCAAGAACCTATCATACCGTCATTATGGTTGCGATCCCACAATTTACCCGGGAAAACAGCGACCAGGCTAAGCGCTTCATCACTTTTATCGATGCACTTTATGAACATAACGTCAAATTCTTATGCTCAGCTGCCGTGCCTCCTCAATCGCTTTATGCGGGGGGAGAGATCAGTTTTGAATTTGAACGCACGGTTTCCCGCTTGATGGAAATGCAATCAGAAGATTATCTGGCAAGAGGTCATGGCAAGATTGTTGCGGATTAAAAAACTTCCTGTTTTGGTTGAAGTCAATAAATCATCAGTGCTTGAAATTAAGGTAAATCAATAGCAAGCAAAGAAGGAATGGTCGAGCTTCACCATTTTGATCAGGTCTGTCCCTTATTTACACTCCATTGAGCTGATTCGGGTAGGCCAAATAGCTTATCGAAACTCCAGTGGAAAGCTATCGCATAGAAAAAGAAGAATATAAGCAAACCAATATCCATAATCAGCGCTGCCCACAAAGAAAGCTCAAGCCAATAGGCAATCAGCGGAACTGTGAATATTACTAATCCCCCCTCAAATCCGATTGCATGAAGGAAGCGTCTGCGAATTGACCTGCCTTTTTGAGTTTGCTTTGTCTCCCAATATTCAAACATCGAGTTAAAAATATAATTCCAGCTCACTGCAATAAGCGACATTACAATTGCGAGTAAGCTCGACATTCCGATCGATTTATCAAATATCAGTACAACAAACGGGGTTACAAGCAAAACTGCGATGACTTCATATAGAATAGCTTGAACGATTTTACGTGTGGTTCTCTGCATAAATAACGTGAGTTCGACATAAGAAAAGAAGTAAAAGGAATCTGAATTCCTTATGATGAAGCGAATTTGGAAAAGAGTTTCATCATTAGAGGAGTCAGA
>NZ_FNPJ01000142.1 GCF_900107265.1 Nitrosomonas sp. Nm33
TATATCGTGTTCGGGGTAATTGTTCCATCTATATCCTCCATTCCATGTCTATATTTTATGAAACTTTGGACTCCATAAAACTCAGCATACCTCAGACCTGCTGTGGTTTTTTCCAGCAACACGAGATTCTGCTCCTCCCCTACGATCACCGGCGCAATTAATTTGCCGCCTGCCTTTAACTGCTCGATTAACGGCGGCGGAATTTCCGTACACGCTGCGGTAACAGCGATCCGGTCATAAGGTTGCAGCGCGGCATAACCTAAACCTCCATCTTCATTCACCAACACCACACCCTTATAACCAGCCTTTTCCAGATTGGTTCTAGCAAATGCGAAAGTCAATGGATCGATTTCCATCGCCACAACCAGGCCTTCTTTCCCTACCACTTCCCGCGCCACTGCTGTGCCGTACCCTGAACCTAAGCCGATCTCAAGAAATTTATGCCCCTTGTCCAGACCGAGGGGTTCATAGAACAGTGGATAACTATGGGGGCAGGATATAGTTGCGTTCTCCCCCGGCAATGGCAATGGCACTTCCTCATACGCGTGATCGCGGTATTGATCTGGAATAAAGTCTTCCCTGGGCACCTTAACAATGCCTGTTTGATTCTTTCCGATTTGAGCAAACCTTTTTTAACAAGCCATTCTATTTTAGCGACCCTTTCCCTGGCCAGATCAGACTTGCTTTTTCTCGGCGAGGCAGGCGGCGGCACTATCCAGCCCAACATGATGATCTCCTCCTTATTCCATTTCTAAATCAAAACTGACTTTGTCGTTTTCTCCGACGTATTCTTTTTATACTATCTGCGGCTCGCTCTTGCGTCATGTTTGATTTGGGAATGAATTAATAGGGCAGTAAATCGTGTAAAAATTCATGATATGCTTTCCCCGAGGCCAACTGCAATTGGATTTTAATACGGCGTCGCTCCGCCTCCACTGCCTGCGCCTTGATGGGATCATACCCTGATTTTGTATAGCTTTCCCAAGAGAGGCCGACACCGTGACGTTGCCACGAGGGTACTTTATCAAAATCGATGTCATATTGATTGAGCAGCGCTTTTTGTTCACCCCTGTTCTTGCCATCCAGCATACCGACGACCGTTTCACTGCTTAATCCCGCCTGCCGCAATGTCCAATAGCACCAGCCATGCAAGGCGCAACGCGCTGCATCCCATTGCCGCCAGCAAAAATAATCAATCACTTCATCACGCTGTTTGCACTGCCAGATGCGGCTGTCGAAATGCGCCGGCTCACCGCAGGCATGGGTGAACACCGAACTGACCAGGCCGGCTGACAGGGAAACCAGTTTTTCGTGTCGCCAGTTAAATAAACCCCAGCCGGGCGCGAAAACAGCAGAAATTTCATCGCTGAATGTATAGCAGTAAATCGCTTGAAAATCCTGCATCAGCGCGGAGGGCGCCTCGATCATGAAGTCACGCAGACGTTCATCGTAAGGTTTGCGAAAGCGCCGGGCGGTAAATTGGGTAAAGGAACGGCCGTCAAGACGAATGACAGTCCACGCATCGGAACGAATGAGGACAGAGCGGAAGGATTCATACTTGCGCATGCGCTTTTCCAGCTCCTGCGCTTTCATTTCAGCTCCAAGAGGTCATAATATTACTCATATCATCCTTCCCTTTAATAGTGAAGACATTGGCCATAGCATGATAACACGCACCCATGTGACCCGCCGACAACAGGCTCAACTACTCAATTCGATTCTGGATCAGGCCCTTCTCAATCCAACCTCCTCGCATCGGCATCAAATTCAGCAACTTATCCCTACGCATCATGTTGAAAAACTTGTCGAGCGGCTCCGCAAACGGGCTATCATTTTGTCAAAACAGCAGCCTTATCAGAGACATTCGATACTGGAAGCCCGTGATGCCCTGATCCTGACACTTTATGCTGCCGCCGCGCCACGCGGTTGGGCCTGCGCCTGGTGTGACGGTAGCTACATAAAGATTGACGCGCAACAACGTGCCGGGATCGGCGCTATCCTGATGGACGATCAGGGTGAAATCGTGGCGCGTATCGGCCAAGCTATTGGCGCCCAGGATAGCTTTACCGCGGAGCTCACTGCGGTAGTTGCAATCATGCAGACCGCGCTAAAACACGATCAGCGACAACTATGGGTCTACTGCGATAACTACGGCCTGATTCAGCTGTGGTGCGAACAGCGCCATGACAGCCGGCTTGCGGAAATACGCAGGCTTGCCGCTACCCTGGACCGCTTTTCGCTCCACCCTATTCCACGGCAACATAACCAGCCAGCACACAGACTTGCACTAGCTGCAACGCGCTGCACCGACGATGTCCACGTAGGTATTAGTTACAAGAACATATGATTGCTTGGTTCGATTATAAAAAGGGTAGCATCCCCTTTTTCTCAACTGTTGGAAAGATTGTACGATCAGCCAAAGCAAATAATAGGAAAACAGGTGGATAGTTTTTGTTGTGCACTGCGAATCCAGACAGTATCTGACCCCATTGGTGCCTGCCATTGGTGGATACTGAACTCTGAAGCTAGAGCTAAATAAACGAGGTAATCCCCCGGCTTTGCCGGGGGACTATTAAAGGTTTGACCGTGTGATACGGTCACCTTGATTCTTTTAGCTTGATCAAGAG
>NZ_FNPJ01000140.1 GCF_900107265.1 Nitrosomonas sp. Nm33
CCAGTGCACTTCCAGCCTTATGATACAGCCGGGCATCTGTCGGGTAATTGATCGCTTTTTCCTGCACCGTGCTATCCACGTTTACTGCTGTGAGCGATGTCTTTGATACGGTCTGCGTGGCAATTCCTGCTACCACCGTTAGACTTAACATGAATTCACAGCCTGCTTCGCCTATGCGGTCACGAAATCTCGTCATCTGGCTGGGATCGATTGGCAATTCGTGGCGAAAGTATTCTTCTCCACAGATGTATTGCCAATAGGGATTCTCCACCCAGCGTTCCACCACCGTTTCATCCGATTCGTTGAAAGTGTGCTTCAGGTAGTGCAGCCCTACCATCAAGCGGATCGGAATAGCTGGGCGGCCTTCATCTGAATACAGTCGTTCAAACCGCTCTTCTACTACAGACCAGTCAATCTTCCCTGCCAGGCGATACAGCTCGTGGCGCTGGTCCAACATCTGCTCCAGTCTCATGCGAAAAAGATCATCACAGGGGGTGGGTTCTTGCTTCTTTGGCTTCATCAATTCACCAGAAATTAGGGGTCAATAGCATTAATTCTGGCAAATTCCATACCTTTTGAGTATCCCTCAATGCCAATATTTATGCTAGTTTCTATAGTATTTCAGGGGCGACTAACTATTGACTTCAAACCACATCTAGCTGAGCCTAAAATCTCAACCTTTCAAGTAGGCATGCATTCAATTGAATTGAAGATTTTCTTGACATCCTGAAGTAATCCACATTGCTTTTTAAAAAGCATCTTGCATCAATCAAAACTACGGAAATAAACAATAGAATAATAAGCTATTGATTATAAATTATATTATTATATGTTTAAAATTTAATCGATCCAGAAAAGATTATTACAAATAACCATCTTAGCAGCAGTACTGACAGATTACCCACAAAGTTATCCACAGAAATTGTGGACAAGTAATAATTCAATATAAACAAATTTGCAGAAACCATATAAATTACAATGATTCATGTGGAAAGTTGGCTATCTCTATTTGGGTAATAGTTCAAACCTTAACTGATCACATCAATATGGTTAAGACAGGCAGCACCAGCCAGGCATAGTGCTAGCGGACAAAATAAAAGCAGATACAAAAAAAGAAAAGCCGCATATCTGCAATTGATATCGCGGCCATTTTCTGATGCCTTGTCTTCTGGAATTTAGATGTTTTTTTCTAGATACTTACTAATTCATTTGAGGATATACGACCTAGTTAGTCGTAATTAATACGGTACTGGTTAAAGGATTACTTTATTTTTGGAGCTGTAGTAGATTAGCTTAGTTGATAAGCTAATTGAATGAAGATAAGTCATTGTAGATTATTAAAGAAAACACAATCCAGGTTACTGGAATATTTTGTGTTGGAAGTTACAGCGAGATCAGCAGCAGATATACTCGGAATTCAACCTAATAGTGCAGCACTGCTCTATCGCAAAATACGCGAAGTAATTGTTTATCATTTGGAGCAAGAATCTCACGAAATCTTTGATGGTGTAGTGGAATTAGATGAAAGCTACTTTGGTGGTATTCGTAAGGGCAAACGTGGTCGCGGGGCTTCTGGAAAGGTTGCGGTATTTGGTATATTGAAGAAACACAAAAGGTGTCAGTCATTGCATCTTGCAAAATGAACGAATTAACCCCCTAATAGTACTGTAATGAACATTAAAATAGGCTGCAATTTCAAACATTGTGCAATGTCCCGTTTTGTATGTCGCATTCATTGCCAGTCACTTCATGCACTACGCAATGACTGACACCTTTTGTGCTTTACAAGTTCTGTTAATAAGATTCAAAGTAAATAGATTTGGCTTAAAGAGAAAATGAATCCTACCAATGACAGTTAAAAAAGTTTACTAAGCTGGTTGCCAACCAAAACATCCAAGGTGGTACTAAAATTTTTATTGATTCTTGTACCAGCGACCTCAAATTTTTTGGGTCTCCTGTCGCAGTCAATGTCAGATCTGATATTTTCCATAACAAAGGAAGAGTTACTGATATTAGCAATATCACTACTAACTCTAACATTAATAGCATTAACGATCTCCTTCATTATAAAAACAGAAGATGTCAGTCAGATTCTATACAAATAGTTGCATTCCGATAATAAATTTTCTAGCATTCCAACAAGATAATAGAAGCAGATTCAAAAATGCCATACACAGGCGCGGTACATAGTTATAGTAAGGAGATATGAAACAACTAACTATGTGCCGCAGTGGAGTCAGCTTAAAACTAAGAACAGGTACACATCTGCAACGATGGTTTGGGGACATTAGCAGAAATATACCACTACACTCCTAGAATTTAAGGGTACATTGATTAGTGTTACCTTAAACAAAAAAATTCAAAAAAATTAGGAGAAAATAAAAAAATGGTGCACAGCCGGGAGGAACGAATATGAGCGCGCCATGCACCACACAAGAGGAACCATTTAAAAAAGTACACAACTGCCATATGATGCTATGGGAGGACATCAACAGATGTGTACCGTGACTCTCACAGATTAGTAGGAGTTTTTTTAAGAATTGCCCTAAATAAAAAAAGTTCAAAAAACTTAGACGTCTAGTAGCGCCCAAATTCAAATCATTAAAGCGTAAGGACAGTCATGGAGAAACATAATAACCCGGCGAGCAGACCACGATACTCACTGGATTACAGAGGATTATGATAGGTATTAATACAATGACATTAATACAGATTCTTAAAAGGTGTCTACCATTGAATTTGTGGATGACACCCATTATTAAGAAGCGTAGCATAACTTATTGATGGGGGTGTGGCTCAAGGTGTCCGTTGTGGATAATTCCGACTAACTCGGCACTGAAATACCGCCCCTGTCGTCCGCATCATCC
>NZ_FNPJ01000138.1 GCF_900107265.1 Nitrosomonas sp. Nm33
TGACGTGTCGAGCGCTGGATCAGGCGCACACCCAAGCGCTCTTCCAGCTTGGCGATGCGGCGGCTAAGCTTCGATTTCGGCATGCCCAGGACCCGGCCTGCCGGAGCAAAGCCGCCATGATCCACGGCTTGGACGTAGTAGTAGAGATCATTCAGATCTTGCATAGGAGCTACCCATCGTTTCAAAAATAGAACTCTGATAACTAATTTAGCAGACTACACACCTGTCCGTATCGAGGTATATACTCTAATCACTTGCTAATAGCAAGCAATATTTGCCAATTGCGCTAGCAAGCGGCTCCCTACAGAAAGAAGTGGTAGTGAATTAACCAAAAGGAGTATTGAAATGGCAACAAAACATCGAAAGTTGCGCAGCTATCCGCAAGCAGGTGTTCGTGCTTCCAGCATGCCGTTATTGCACAAATTAACAATGTTTAAGTTTAGCCTGCTGGGGGTGCTTGGAATAGTACTATTCTGGAACGGGCTTCAAGCCTTTGCCTGACAGGTGAAGTATTTGCAGGAGCGAAGGATGTAACGGGACTTCCCATAAAACGTTTGATATTTATGGGGAATAAAGTCAAATCCGCGCAAACAGTAACAGGCAGTTAATTAAAGGAGTATTGAAATATGTCAACAACTCTGGAAAGAAACGTCGAGCCGGGTACTGCCGGCGGCACATCAGCACCATGTCTCTAATAAGGCACCTCTCAACATTAAACTGCAATGCAGAAGGAATTTACCATGTCCGATCAATCAAATGTCGAGCGCACGCTATACGGATTCTGGCTCTCACCTTATATGAGTCAGGTCGCGCACTTCCTCGCAGAAACCGGTCTGACTTATCGTTATGAACGAGTGTCTCCGTTTCAGGGGAGCACGCTCACGCCAGAGCACATAGAACGGAATCCTCTTGGGAAAATTCCCAGTTTCAGGGATGTCAATGGTGTTTATATTTCGGAAAGTCACGCGATCTGTCGTTATCTAGCAAGAATCTACCCAGAAGCACGAAAGTTTTATCCTGTTGATGATCCGATGCTTTGTGCACAGGTTGACGCCAAGAATGACTTCATCACTTTCTCCATTGCGGGTCCATTCTTCAACTGGTTTGTTGTCAGCGCATATTTTCCAAAAGCATGGAAACTCAAAATTGAAAAAGAAGCACATATCTATAATCTTTGTTCCGTCCTGTTAAGCAAAATGTGGCTACCCCGCCTGGTTAATGGCTCAAGAATGGAGCCATTCCTGCTTGGCAAGGAGCCTTTTCTGCCAGATTTCCAGTTGTTCTACACGCTCGATCTTAGCCAAATGTTTTCCGAGCTGTTCGAAATACCCGAGATGCATCTGTTTCGAGACGATCCTGCATTACAGACATTTTACGATGCAATGTGTGAGCGTCCTTCTACCCGTGAAATACTGTCGGCTAAAGAATCAGAACTGGACGTTACGAAGAAGGAACTCTTCGGGGAGTTTGAGGCAGCCTATCTTAATAAGCATATCGACAGAAAAATCCTTGGAGGGATATTCGGGCGTGAAGTCTAATCCATACATACTGCGGCTGATCATCTGGCAACATTAATATCACGCCAGTTGCGCCTGTGATTTCAGGCGCAACTTTTAAGGATTAAGTTGTAAGAAATTTCAGGGTTGTTTACAGAGAGGTTGATTGAAATAATATTGGAGTATTTCATAAGGAGTTGAGTTATTCAAACTCTTATGTAGTTTGACAGTGTTATAAAAGTTAATAAAGCGGCCGAGTTGAATTTGCCGGTCGGTGCAGTCTTTAAAGTTGGTCTTGTCATGCCACATCTGCATCAAGGTGCGGATAGCGCGTTCAGCTTTGCCGTTGGCTTGGGGTCGATTGACTTGAGTGAATTTCTGGCCGATGCCGTGCGCTTTGCAGGTTTTAACGAAAGCATGACTGTCAGTGCCTTTATATTCTTTGCCATTATCAGAATAAGCATAATCGATCTGGTAAGGGCATTGGGCGATGACGGTTTCGGTGAGGAAGCAGGCTGCGCTATTCCGGGTTTTATCGGGCAAGATGGCTGCATAGAGTTCTCGGGAGAATTCATCAATCGCGACAAATAGGTATTGCCTGGGTTGGGTGGGTGATTGGCCTTTGAGTAAAGGTAGGCGTTTAGTATCGAAATGCACGAGTTCGCCAGGATAAGACTTGTTATAACGCTTTGCCTCACGTTTCAAGCGCTCCTGGATGGACTGCTCGACTTTGGCCAAGCGTTTGAGGCCGTACTGGATTGTTTTAAAACGTTGATTGGTACTGTCGCGGAAAACAAACTCCTTAAGCCTTGCCCGTTTGAGAACGGTGTAGATCGTAGGTCTTGAAACTCGAAAGCGTTCGGCAAGTTGGGACACTTTCCAACAGCGAGTTTGGTAAAGCTGCCACAGCTCCTGACGGTCAAGTGGCGTAAGTCTTATATGTTTGTGCATGTTCATTTACAGTATTCTCCACAATACTGTAAACAACGCTAGAAATTCTTACATATTATTTATGGCTCACAAAAGCGGATAAATTTAGTAAGTGGCAAATCATAATTTCATTTTGATGCATTCCCATATGTAAATTGGATACGATATTTTTGAATAAATAAAGAGCTAAGAGGAGTGTATCATCTGCTTGTTATTCTAATTTGCTTTATAAACTGCATTAATAATCCAATTCCAGCCGGTTATACTTTTGATTAAAGTCGGGGTATTTTCTAGATCATATAATGCATTAACCAAATGATTCTCGAGCGCATCGATGCTGTCAAATACGCGGTTATGAAAGTATTTTTCTCGCAGTTCATCCCAAAGATGTTCCTGCGGATTCAATTCAGGGGAATACGGTGGCAGGAATAACAAACGGATGTTCTCAGGCAAATCGAAATCCTTGCTTTTATGCCAGCCGGC
>NZ_FNPJ01000135.1 GCF_900107265.1 Nitrosomonas sp. Nm33
AAACACGACTACAAGCAAAACAGGAGATTACCGAATATATCGAGATCTTTTATAACCGGCAGCGCAAACAGGAAAAATCAGGTTACCTATCGCCAACAGAATTTACACAGCGATACTATGCAAATCAACTCGCAGCTTAATCATATGGACTCCATATTTGACAACACATATCAATCTGCGAGAGCACTCTTCCCGCTACCTTTATTTCCAATGATTGCCACAAGGTCGTGGTTCAGTGGCACTTGAACATCGAACCAAGTATCCTTTAATGAGGATCCAGCTTTTTTCTTGATCGTGATGGTAGACGCGTACTTAGTTCGGTTGCTTGCCACGAGCAACCTTTTGGCTGGAGCATCCCCGACAAAAATACGCTGGTCGAATTCAGCAATTGCATGCTGTAACCCTGCAAAAGTTGGATAAGCCTTAATCCAAGTGAAACACTGACCGATACGATCCTTGTGATCCGTGGAGCTCAATGCGTGCGCGTCGGAGCAGTCAAGTAGCTTACTCAGAACATTTGATTCAATTAGCTTCTTCTTTACTGCATTGTAAGTATCGGGATTCTCCGAGGCCGTGAAAACAAGATCAACACGATTGATAATATTTCGTTTTTCAGCTATTGATTGATCATCCCACTTCATATTTTCCCATTCAGTCTTGCCAACAGCCAAGAGATAGCGGTTTTCAAGAACATGAAGCTCCAGTGCTTTGAGCACTGCATCCAAGCTGATGCAAAGATTATTGAATCCTTCTTGCAAAGGGTTATCGTAGTCACCTCTCTTGTCTGCAGGCGCTGCGTCAATAATCATTTCCCCCAGCTGGGTTAAGCTGTCCGGGGTAATAACAGCCTGCCATTTCCCTTTAAATTGATCCGCTTCCGGGATTAAGTGATAACGCTGAACGAGTGCGTTAATGAACTGTTGCCTGATAACCTCTGGATTAAGTTGATCGAAAATGACGTGAAGGTTGATACGGTTCCAATCTGACTTGGAATAGGAACCATCCATGCCCCTCTTAACTACGCCTGCAAACTTATCGAGCCTAAGCTCTATGACTGGCAGAATTAGGTCGATATTTTTCAGTCGTCCCCTTTCCTTCTTCTCCTTCAGAACGCGCTCGTATCCATCAACAAAGATGTAGTCGTTAATACCGATAACTTTGAATTCTGGGGGTAGCTTTTCGAGATCAGTAATGAACGCTTCCCAAACATCATCGCTATTACCACCATAGTTTTGAACGATGGAACATGGCGTATGCACATGAAGATCCCATTTTCCCCAAGTTGATCCAATAGAATTTTGCAAATTCATCATTGTCGCTACCCATTCAATATGATCAGTTACAGTAGAACCACCCGCTACCAAGGGGCTATTGCCCTTGAACATCATCATCAATCGCAAGCATCTGCAACTCTAGTCCCTCAATCTCCTGCAACGACTTCCCCGCAATCCCCTGCAAATCCCCATACATCCCCACTGTCGCGCTCATCACCTGCTCGATCTGCTCTTCGCGCTTGGCCCATTGTTTCATGATGGCTTTGCGTTCCTTGTCCAGGTCTTCCTGCATGGTGGAAAAGGCTTCGACAATGGCTTCCACTCGCTGGCGGAAACGTGGTCCGGTGAGGTACTGGTAGATCATTTCCGTCTTCGTCTGCTGGCCCTCGGAAGCCTGCCGAGCCAAGGCGAGTTCCAGCAGGGATTGGCGCAGGATGGCCGCGACAGGCAGCGCTGCACGTGTATGCGTGACCCATACACCATCGACCATTTCGAAGGTTTCAACGCCTTTCGGTAGGGTCTGGGTGATGATAACGGCAATTTCCGCCTTGGCGGTGCGCTGGTCTTCACGCAATTTGGTAAGCCAGGTGTCGCTCCAATTCTTGGTGCGTTTGGATTCCCACAGGATGGTGCCACTGTGCTGGCCGTTGGTACCGACTACACGGTGCAATACGTCGCCGCCGAATTCGCCTTTGGGCACGGGTTCGATGGCGTCAAAAGGAAATTTGGTGCGCAATAGATTTTCCAATTCTAATTCGAGCACTTCACCTTGTAATTGCTGCGAGCCTTGTTCAGCACGGCGTTTGAGTTCCTCGATCTGTTTCTGCATCGCGGTGATGGTCTGCTCTTTTTCCAATACTTTGAGCTTCTGTGCTTCCTCCGCTTCTTTTTTCGCCTGCTGACGGATGCCGTCGAGTCCTTCTTGCACACGCTTCTCAACCGTTAGATCCATTTCGCGTTTGGCATCATCCAGCTCGCGCTGCTTCTTGATAAGTTCAGCTTGAGCTTTCTGTGCCTCGGCTAATTTTTCGTTGCGCTGCTCCAGCACTTGTTTGAGATCAGTTAGTTCACGAGATTTTTGTTCCAGCTCAGTCTCAGTGATCATTTTGGCCTTTCTCGCTTCTTCCGCCGCGATTCGGGCACGCTCCTGTTTCAATTGCTCGGCGAGCTTATCAGCCACTTGTTCATCAAGCTTGGCTTTTTCATCAATAAGTTGCTTTTCCCTTTCGCGCATGGCCTGCTCACGCTGGGCAATATCACTATCTTTCTGAGCCAACTGCTGTTCAAACTGCTTGCGGGTAGCAGCAATTAGCGGCGCTGCCAGTGATTCAGTTAGCTTAATTTCCGTGTGGCAATTGGGACAAAAGATTGTCGGTTCAGTCATTATTCTTGCTCCTATTTTTTATATTAGCTAATCATGTCCTGAAATAGCGCGACACAAATGGCTCTGCCGTTACTTATAAATAAAGAACTTTAGAGTCACATAAGGTGCTTATACCAATTCCTAGGCAACTACAAACAGCTGTTGCACGTTGATCTGCTGAACTAACTGTGCTAACGGATTCTGACAGGCAAACAAAGCCGCCTCGACCTGGTGAGGATTTAAATCTACTTGAGCATCAGTTAATGCAGCCGCAAGTTTTTCGACACTGTCCGACGCACCACGATGAGTCAGTTCATGTCCGTAATATAGCCAATCACATATAAATTGATTATAATTTGTGAATGACCTATCCAGTATCATTTCGCCGTAAGGTATTATCCGTTCGAGAGAAGGATGG
>NZ_FNPJ01000131.1 GCF_900107265.1 Nitrosomonas sp. Nm33
GCAGCGTGTCAATCATGCCGTATTTCACTGCGACTCCTTCGCGAAACAGGCCGCACACTTTTTTATGAAATCTCGCTCCATCTTGACTTCTGCCAGCTCACGTTTGATTCTGGATAGCTCTAATTCAAGCTCAGTCAGTGATTTCTGGTGTTTACCTACGGTTGGGAGTGTGCCTTGTCGGTCAGCATAAACCCGGTTCTTTAACGTCCCCTTAGGTAAAGATAGTCGTTTCGCTGCTTCAACCAGGGTTAATCCACTTTCTTTAAAAAACTTGACCGATTGCTTGCGGAATTCATGGCTATATCGTGTCCGGGGTAATTGTTCCATCTATATCCTCCATTTCATGTCTATATTTTATGAAACTTTGGACTCCACAAAACTCAGCATACCTCATACCTGTACCTTAGTACACCTGTACCTTAGTACAATATAAAACATCATGGAAAATGTAGATACTCCGGCAGTAGCAATTTTTTTGCTACTGATTTAGTTTTAATGAATGTATTTTCCTATACGCTGACTGGTGTGTCTGGCATGACGCATATAGCAGCATCAACCTTTTTGGAGAGAACGTCATATGAAAACTATCATTGCAAGGAGTTTTGTGGCCAAATTGAGCCTCTTGTGTGTGGCCGGAGGCATTACCGGCGCCGTCCTGCTCACCCCCGCCGCGGTCAATGCCGCTGCGCTATTGCGGACGGCGCTTACCCTTGCCGCCGGCGAAGACCCCAGCCTGCCGAAGTGCGATCCGGTGGGACTAGAGACTTGCGCCGTGGGCGATGCGCGTATGATCAATGGGCCGATCGTCAGGGTCACCGTTGAGAACATGGACCCGGCCCGCTTCCCGGCGGGTCCCGCGTGC
Organism: Nitrosomonas sp. Nm33; assembly: GCF_900107265.1. GTDB lineage: Bacteria > Pseudomonadota > Gammaproteobacteria > Burkholderiales > Nitrosomonadaceae > Nitrosomonas. Next base: position 863 of record NZ_FNPJ01000131.1, read on the forward strand.
AGCGCGGAGATCACGGCTGGAGCCATCAGCGTCAAAGGGATTCATTTGGTTGCGGACGTTGCGCCGGACGGAAGACCTGTAACGGCCGTGGATCTGAAGAAACCCGGCACCGTCAAAATTGGCGACAAGGTCCACGTGACTGTGAAGTGCCAGTTTACCGACGCGCACGGCGTGGTCCAGAAGCACGAAACCCAGTGGGGAGGATCCTTCTAAGCAGCCAAAGCACGTCGTTATAAGATGAAATCATGCAGGCGACGGGTCACTCCCATCGCCGGCAGCATGTAAAATTTATCGATCTTTGCAAAATTCACAACATCGCTCGTATCTGTCGTTTCCGCCTGCGCGGGAATGACGGGGTCAGTTTTGTAGTTGTTACGATTTACGTAAAGCTCAATAATGACGCCCGCTACCCGCCGATTGCCATTGAGGTTGTGTCCGATTGCGGATGAACGCCTGGCGCGCAACCAGGATGGGCAAGTGGTATTGACGCTGAAGACACCTTATCGGGATGGCACGACCCATATCGTGATGTCGCCACTGGAATTCATGCAACGGCTGGCTGTGCTGGTTCCCCGGCCAAGGCTCAACCTCATTCGCTTCCATGGCGTACTTGCGCCGAATGCCAAACCGCACCCTGAGATTATTCCTGACAGCAAGAAAAACAAAAATCATGTATCCGATAGGAATGACGATGCGCCGCCTTCCCCGGCTTCTGTGCGCATCAGTTGGGCACTTTGCTCAAGCGGGTGCTTGATATCGACATCGAACACTGTCCGCATTGTGGTGGAACCCTGAAAATCATCGCCGCCATCCTGGAATCCAGTGCAACCACTAAAATTCTTGACTATCTCGGCTTGTCTTCCCGAGCGCCGTCACGTTCACCTGTGCAGGTCCAGGGTCTTTTCGATCCCGTCTGATTCGTGGCTCATCTTTTGCAGCACACTTCCTGATTAAGCTGACCATTCCGCTTGAGCGTCTTTCGCGTAATTAGCAAAAAACGATCAAAAATCAACACTATTTGCTGATGGTATGACACAAATTTTGTGAATTTCGGATTAATTGCCGGTATGGTTGACAACCAAACCGTTCCTGAGTACATTCAGCAGCGTATTTGACTATGCACACGTCATTATGTATATTATATTCATAAAAAAGAAGGAGTTATTTTTCCTATATACTTTAATGGAAGGCTTTACGGTCGTGCGCACCTCAACCTTGTTCTCGCCGAAGAAAGGTGGGGCGGAAAGCGTAGCATTGGGTCGCACGTCGCCGGTCGCCGCATACCATCGTTGCGTTCGATCCTCTGAGCTTTAGTCTCCATCAGAGCCCTGCAAAGCGGATGGCCCTTTACGCGAATACATGGAGATTATGACGCAACGCATTTTAATTACCGGCGGCGCAGGATTTATCGGATCGCGGTTGGCAAAATCGCTTTGCGAGGACAACGATGTTATGGTCTTCGACAATTTCCATCCGCAGGTCCACGGCTATACGCGGGTGGAAGAGGCGACCGGCCTGGTCGGCAAATGCCGTATTGTTCGCGGAGATGTAGCCAACGCCGAGGAACTCAATTCCGCAGTCCGCGCCTTCAATCCTGACCTCATTTATCATCTCGCTGCCGAGACCGGTACCGGACAATCGTATGACGAGCCTACGCGCTACAACCTGGTCAATGTGGTGGGAACCAGCAATTTGATCGAAGCGGTACGGGCTCATGGAAGCGCGGTGCGGCGCATCGTGCTTTCGAGCTCGCGGGCTATCTATGGCGAAGGTGCTGCGCGCGACGCGCAAGGCCGAGTGCGCAATGCACCGCCGCGACGCATTGAAGATATGCGGCGAGGCGATTTCGACCTCAAGGACGAGCAAGGAGCGATTCTGGCGCCTGTTCCCACGTCTGAAACGTTGTCGGCCACGCCTGCATCAATCTACGCTTCGACCAAATTGATGCAGGAGTATATCTGCACGCAGTGCGTCGCGGGGACCGAGGTGGAAGTTGTCATCTTGCGCCTGCAAAACGTCTACGGTCCGGGCCAATCACTGCGCAATCCCTACACCGGCGTGATCTCCATCTTCTGCCAAAAGGTGGAACAGGGAGAGTGGCTCGACGTGTTCGAGGATGGTCAGATCATTCGCGACTTCGTCTATGTCGACGATGTCGTTGACGCGTTTCGCCGCTGCGGAACCTTGCAGGCGTCTTCGTCGCTGCCGATCAACATCGGCAGCGGCACGCCGGTTTCGATCCTGGAGATGGCAAAATTCGTGCTGTCGCTCTATGGCCGCAGCCCGGATGACTATCGCGTCACTGGAAACTTCCGCGCCGGCGACGTGCGCCATGCGGTTGCGGAGATCGCCCTGGCGCGCGAGCAATTGGGCTGGCAACCGCGAACCGGCTTTGCTACGGGACTGAAGCATTTCGTCGAATGGGCAAAGTGATGTGGCTCCCTGTAACTGGACAACCTGAAAGAAAGTTAAGCTCTGACATATAAAGTTAATCAGGTTCAGGCAACCCGATTGATTCTTTGGTG
>NZ_FNPJ01000129.1 GCF_900107265.1 Nitrosomonas sp. Nm33
GCGAGTAACATCAAAATCTGAAAAACTCATATAAATTACCCCAACAACATGATTTGATGAGTAATTATCCCATCTCATCAGCTAAATTTGTTTCTGACCGTGCAAAGTTCTCTACTTTTGTTTTGCTTGTTGCCAGGAATAATCTCAAAACGAAGCTTCGCGTTTGGCGCGAGCACACCATGGAAACGAATGAGATTGCGCCTTGGCCGGGGAACCAGCGCAGCCAGTCGCTGCATGAATTCCAGAGGTGACATCACGATATGGGTCGTGCCATCCCGATAAGGTGTTTTCAGCATCAACACCACTTGTCCATCCTTATTGCGCGCCAGGCGTTCTTCGGCAATTGCGGGCCGGATAATGTAGCGGCACAAGTGTTCCAGTTTGCCACGCTGGTTCATGGCGCAGCGTACGCTGGCATGCAGACTGAAGCCGTGGGCGTTGGCACAGTACGCCTGGCTTGACTGAGGCTGTTGTGTGCTTTGCGTGGACAAGGTCTTCAACATCAATACCTTTTGTCCTGCCCGTGGACCCAGTGCGATCCGATAGGTGCAGGCCGCCGATTGCAGCGGGGCTAAAGCGGTATCCGCTTCCATGTCGGCGAGAAAAGTCATACCCTCCTCCTCAATGAGCGCGCCGTGGCGGGTCAATGCTTTCATGATACGTTGGATGATCTGGTCAAGCAGTGTCTGCAGTTGTTCAGCTGTCGGTGAGCGTACGCCATGGAACGCCGGTACGCCGTCCTGCATGTGATAGACGCCATCAGGTACCAGACAATGCAGGTGGATGTTGAGATTGGCTGCCGAACCAAAATGCTGAATCAGCGTGATCGACCGCTTTGTGCATCACGTCGCTTGAATCCTGCCTGTTTGATCAGAAAAGTGGAAATGGCGCGCGAAATGACTTGCAATACCGGCGAGAGTAGTTGTGGATGGGCCGCGAATAGAACTCGCAGCGGAATCGGCAATGAAAGCACCCATTGCCGCATGGGTACATTGGGAATGACATGATCGACCAGGTGAAGCAGCCGTCTGCGCCATGCGCCGTCCCCCGTACGAAGGACAGAAACCTCGCCGTTTGCAGGAAAAGGCAACCAGTTTTTCATGGCTGCAGTCAGCACAGCGCAGGCGCAGAAAGCCATGCGCTAAAATGCCACATTCAAGAAACGCATCGAACTCGTCTTTGACAAAATCGGGCAAGCCCGAACCGGTTTCCGTCTCAACTTGTGCAAAGAAGGTCTCAATGTGTTCTTGTACCAATTGGTACAGGGTGGTCTCTTCCGGTCGGTGTCGCTCATAGTGAATGCGTTTCCCAGCATCCGTGTGGTGAGCGGATGCGTGTAGATTCTCTTGTGGGTTGCGGTGCGCAGCCGTTGACATGATCTCTGAGAGTGATGTTCGTTCTCAATGTATCGACTTCTCGGGCCAGGCCTTGAGCTGCTAATTCACTCTGACGAAAAAGGACGTCTATTTCCCCTTTTCGCTAGCGCTGCCAGCAATAAAACAAGTGGCAAGCCGAGCTCGGAATTCATCAATGAAGATGAGTTGGTGGAAGTAACGCCACAATCCAGCCTGCGCAAAAAATTGTTAACCAAAAACTAAAGAAAACGCGCATCCATGGATGCGAAATAAGTCCGCTCTCAGGGCATGTAATAGTATTCAATTTCCTTCTTACTTAGAAATTCTGCGAGCGCCTTCTTGTTATATTGCGGATTAAACCTGCTTGCAGCCAGGCTGCGCACATCTATCAGGCAATCCACGCCATAGCTCTTTAGCAGTTCCAGGAAATAAGGCGCAGGATGTGTTGAATGTCCTACTGTATAAATGATCTTCCCCTCCATGCCGCAAATTTCCTGCTTTTTAGCCAATCATGCGCCAAACTTTTATTATTTTTGGTTAAAGCATAATATGAATTCGAGAAGAAAATTCATTAAAAGGTCGGCGGCTTTGTCGGCACTGGTAATTACGGGAGTTCCCGGACTTGGAAAAAACCTGGAGGAAAATTTTACGGATCAGGCAGGAAAAAAGCCAGTGGTCATCTCCACCTGGGATCACGGACTGGCGGCTAATGCGGAAGCCTGGAAAATTCTGAATTCCCGAGGAAAAGCCCTGGACGCAGTGGAAAAAGGCGTGATGGTAACGGAAGATGATTTTTCGAATTTAAGCGTTGGGCTTGGTGGTTTGCCTGACCGTGAAGGCATAGTGACGCTGGACGCCAGCATTATGGATGAGAACGGCAGATGTGGTGGCGTGGCTTTCCTCGAGAGAATTAAACATCCTGTCTCAGTAGCGCGGATGGTGATGGAAAAAACGCCGCATGTATTGATGGTTGGATCTGGCGCGCAGAAGTTTGCATTAGAGAACGGATTCAAGCTGGAGCCAAAAAAATTATCTCCCGCAGCTGAAAAAGCGTACAAGGAGTGGTTGAAGAGAAGCGAGTACAAACCAAAAGCCAATATTGAAAATCACGATACTATTGGCATGGTGGCCATTGATGCTGTGGGCAATCTTTCGGGATCGTGCACTACGAGCGGCCTCGCTTACAAAATGCGCGGACGTGTAGGTGACTCGCCCATCATTGGCGCCGGCATGTATGTAGACAATGAAGTGGGCGCTGCCTGCGCTACTGGCGTTGGAGAAACTGTGTTGAGAATATGTGGTTCTTATCTTGTGGTTGAATTAATGCGGCAAGGCTTATCTCCCATGGACGCTTGTAAAAAAGCCATAGAGCGGCTAGTTGTCAAAAATCTGAATTATCGCGAGGTGCAGGTTGGTTTTCTGGCACTGAACAAAAAAGGGGAGCACGGCGCTTTCGCGGTGCAGAAAGGATTTACCTATGCTCTGGCCGACAGCGGCGGAAATAAAATGTTTGACTCGGATTATTTTCTTCGCTGATGATGTATAGGAACAATAAATGCACTTTTTCATGAGAACCGAATGTACCAAGGAACAGTTTGGTCGTCAACCTGACCGGAAAGTCATCCAAAATTCGCAAAATTTGTCTTTGATCAGCAGCAAAAAGTGTTGGTTCTGGCCCATTTTTTTACCCTTCACGCAAAAGACGCCCAGGGGGACGTCAGTGCATTCAGGGAATGCGCTGAAAAGATGGGCTTGGTTCTCTCAGACAGACCCGAAAGGATCGAAGACCTGCACAGGTGCTCTGGGTGGCGCTCGGGAGAGCAAGCCGAGATGGTCAAGAATTTTAGTGATTGAACCGGATTCCAGGATGGCGGCGATGATTTTCAGGGTTCCACCGCAATGCGGGCAGTGCTCAATGTCAATATCGAACACCCGTTTAAGCAAACGTGCCCAGCTGATACGCACCGAGGCCGGGGGATGCGGCACATCGTCATTCGTATCGGATACATTACTTTTCTTTTGCTTGTTGCCAGGAATAATCTCAGAACGAAGCTTCGCGTTTGGCGCGCCAGCGACAACTTTGCCACCCGCCATGCACTCAACCAGGCGTGCATTCTCCATAAAAAAAATCGCTCATTTCGGGCGCTGTCGTACGTTTCGATGGGCAAGTTCCGGTATTTGACCTGCGTAAAGCCAACAACCCCTGCTATCCCCCATGGCAAGAAATATCAACTGAAAGTTAGTCAATTAACGTGAGTTCGACATAAGAATCACAACCCTACAAGTGGAAGAGCTTGAGTGAATCTGATATTAAGTGAAGGTTTCTTCTCGCGTGCACACCCTGTTCCCAGAGCTGCTCAAAGAGTGCTTGGGAAATATAGCCCCGGTCACCAAAGAGCTTCCCAAATAAGGAGTGTGCCAGCTCCGG
>NZ_FNPJ01000128.1 GCF_900107265.1 Nitrosomonas sp. Nm33
TTCTGCGCCACGCCCAAACGTTTTGCTCGCTCGTACTGATAGGCATCGGGATAATCGAGAATATCCTGCCGCAATACATCAAGATCAATCTTGCGTTTGCGAAACCCTTGAGGTTTGCGATCAACATGCTTGATCCAGCGAACAACGCTTGCTATACCCACATCAAACCGCGCTGCCACCTCGGCTATCGTAAGTCCTTCTTTCTCTCGAACAGATAACACTTTACGGCGAAAATCCAATGAATATGCCATCCTTGCATTATAATCAAAATTATCTGGTTATGCTATAACTGCCCAGTAATTGATCGACTGCCTCGGGACCAAACCAGATTACCACTCCTGCGCTGAACGGCTGAACTGAAAGCCAGGCTGAAAATAGCCTTGCTTTCCTGGTCAATTGGCACTACCTGCGCGATTCTGCTCACCGCGCGGAACACCATATTGCGAAATGCCGCACCGGTAAATCCTGCCCAGTAAGTACGTTGCAGGTGCCGATAATCGAGCCCATGCTGGCGAAGCTTGGATTCAGGGTAAAACTGCTCATCCGGTGTCGCTGAGAGACTATGGTTTTCGTGGCATCTACCGTCAGCGCTATCTGCGTGAGTCGTTTTTTTATTGAGTCATGGGTGGGGGCATACACTGGCCGCGGGATAAACTTGGCCAGAAGCGCGAATCTTCCTGGATAATCGGTCTTCAGTTTGAGATTATCTTCGGCGAAAAAATTATGCAGCGCGGACGCTGACTCACACTAAGTACATCCAGGTAAGAAAATAAGAGAGCTGATGGGTATGTAGTTTGAGTAAGTACTTTACTTTATCCAACCAACTTATGAGCTATGACTGCTTCACTCTGTCCTCTGAAAAATCAGTTTTCAATCTAACATTTGGAAATGATGCTAGATGTTAATGATTTTCAGTTTTTCGCTTAAGCAGTCAACTACCGTTTTTAGATTCAGTCATCTGGCTGCAAATCAAGGGCGACGATTATTTTGTTATAACCAGTATACATTTCCATCACTGTGAGTATTTCTAAAATATCACCTTCTGAAAAACCCGATTTTTTTAATGCATTAAAATCAGAGTCATTGAGACTGTGAGGATCTTTTGTTGCTGTACTCACGAATTTAAGTACAAGATCAAGATGCTGATCACTTGATTCGCCATTCGCTATAGACTCGACAATAGCTGAGTTAAATCCAAGCTTTGCAAGATTTTCTTTGTGTATTCTCAAGCAAAAATCGCAACTATTAACTTTTGATACTCGTGTTGCTATTGCTTCTTTTATCTCTATGGGGATGTTCCCTTTCCCAAGGATGTTCTTCGTCCGGTTCCAATTGGCCTGCAAAATATGTGGATGTAGCGCAAACGCCCGATAAGCTGCTGGCACCTGTCCTACTTTTTCTCTTAGTTCACTGAAGATTTCGCTGATTTCCAGGTCATTTGTGTTTTCAATTTCCAGACTGATTCTCGCCATTTTTTCCTCTGGGAACTTGTTTTTAATAAGGTGGTAGGCACTATGAGAGAGGTAAGCGCTGCTTGATGCACTTGGAAAATGATCGACACTTTACAAGACGTGTTTCATGTGCAGGAATTATGCCCTTGGCGGCAAGCATCCTGCAAGTGCATCGAAAGAAGCTATTAATAAGTAAAAATTGAGTTCATTTTGCCGATAGCGGCAAGCTATTGGACCCATCTCACCAAAGCCAGCTTTATTTAAAGGAATAAAATGCTCAAGTGATTGGATGTGCTGAGCTGCAGCTATCGGTCGTGCAAAGGGAACGCACCTGCTTTTCTTGCAAAGCATTGTAGCAGAGATTAGCGTTTATTTTCCCCATCTCCCTCAGTATAATCCAGCTCTGACCAAATATTAATTTTTATCACTTATTACTGAGGCGGTCATGCTGCTGTGGTTCGTCATTTTTTATCTATTGGTTTCCGTGAGCATTGGCCTCTACGCTGCTACGCGCGTGCACAATGCAAAGGACTTCGCTGTTGCAGGACGCTCGCTACCACTGCATGTCGTAACTGCTACAGTATTCGCTACCTGGTTTGGCGCCGAAGCTGTGTTCGGCGTACCAGCCACCTTTGTGCAAAATGGCTTGACTGGTGTAGTCGCTGACCCTTTTGGTTCCTCGATGTGTCTGGTAATCGCCGGTGTCCTTTTTTCACGCTACCTCTACCGGCTCAATATCCTCACGCTTGGAGACTTTTACCGCATGCGTTATAGCCGATCAGTCGAAGTGCTCACCTCACTCTGCATTGTTGCGGCATATCTAGGCTGGGTCGCAGCGCAGATCAAGGCACTTGGTTTGATTTTTTACGTCGTCACCGATGGTACGGTAAGTCAGGAAACTGGCATGATTCTTGGCACTGCTATTGTGCTCACCTATACTACTTTTGGCGGTATGTTCTCTGTAGCAATCCTGGATTTCGTGCAGATGTTTGTGTCGATGAGTGGCCTATTTTTCATTGCCTGGATTATAAGCGGCAAAGTCAGCGGCGGTGCGACGGCGGTTATTGATCATGCTAGCTTGTCAGGCAAACTTAATTTTTTCCCCGAAATGGATCCATTGAAATGGATTACCTTCCTCGCTGCCTGGGTCACAATGATGCTCGGCTCCATCCCGCAGCAGGACGTATTTCAACGCGTTACCTCAGCCAAGAGCGCTACTATAGCTCTTTGGGGCTCGGTCATTGGTGCTACTATTTATTTCTGTTTCGCCTTTGTGCCAATGTTCATTGCCTATTCTGCTACTTTGATCGATCCGATGCTATTCTCGAAATTATTAGCAGAAGATCCGCAGTTACTACTGCCTACACTGGTATTGCAGCACACACCATTGATTGCCCAGGTCATGTTCTTCGGCGCGGTCATATCAGCAATCATGAGTTGTTCGTCAGCCACCTTGCTCGCTCCGTCTGTCACTTTTTCCGAAAATGTGATCCGAGGCTTTTGGCCGAAAATGGGTGATCACCAGTTCCTTTGGGTCATGCGAGCAACATTGGTTAGTTTTGGTGGTATTGTGCTTGCGTTCGCATTGAGTGCAGAATCCACTATTTTTGAAATGGTAGAAAGCGCCTACAAAGTTACGCTTGCTGGTGCATTTGTGCCATTACTCAGCGGTATATTTTGGAAACGTGCCACAACTCAGGGTGCATTAGCAGCTATTTTTGGTGGTTTGTTCTCCTGGTTGCTAATCGAAATCCTGATCGGCGAAGAAAGTCCGATTCCACCACAGTTGATTGGTCTTTGTATTTCAGCGTTGGGCATGATCGCCGGTTCGCTGCTGCCACAATGGGTTGGTCACAAAACTCCCGGTCACTCCTTGCATGAATTACAGCATCGTGCGGCCATGGAAACGCACCATGTTACTTCGCGTTAGTTTCGACAATCGAACTCTTCTTGCTACGGAATAAGGTATGGAATGGGGAATGGTTACGATGCCACTCAACGAGTATTTTGATTTGTAATTATAACTGCCCTTCTTTCCATTTGTTTAGAAAGAATTATATGCTCTTGTTGTCGTAAAACTTTTGCGCTAACTTGGACAAATTGAAATACAGAGCAAAACAATCGTGCGCCAATCTGGCAGATTTACCTTATTCTAATTTGCACTAGAAACTGCATTAATAATCCAATCCCAGCCGGTTATACTTTTGATTAAAGCCGGGGCATTTTCGAGATTACATAATGCACTAACCAAATGATTCTCGAGCGTATCGATGCTGTCAAATACGCGGTTATGAAAGTATAGCCAATCACATATAAATTGATTATAATTTGTGAATGACCTATCCAGTATCATTTCGCCGTAAGGTATTATCCGTTCGAGAGAAGGATGGCC
>NZ_FNPJ01000136.1 GCF_900107265.1 Nitrosomonas sp. Nm33
TTATAACAGTCATCGGCTGCATTCATACTTGGGATACAGAAGCCCGAATCAATATGAGATAGAAACAGAAAAATTGGAAAAAGTCGCTTAACTGGTGTGTCCGGAATTTGTTGACCACGTCAATACTGTCTGCGGCTCGCCTTCGTGTCATCTTTGATTTGGAAATGGAACTAGTCATGACTTTTCTCCTAGCCCATGGCCAAATTTCTTCAATTTTAATAAGAATTGAAATAAAGAATTTCCTTAGATTAAAACAAAGAAAATGCTGATTTCATTATTGCACACCCTAATTAAGAATCAGCAACGATGATACGCAGCTGATCTGTCGTTGATTCGATCAAGTAAGGTATGAAATCTTCATGCTGGAAGTAACAAGAAAGATCTGAAAAAAGAACTGATATTAGGGGGTTTTCTAGAATGAAATATTTTTTTTTGTCGAAGAGTAAGTTAAGGTTTATAAGTATTGCTTTTTCATCATTTGCAGTATTGACATTATGGTTTAACCACGCCCATGCGGTTGTCCCGGATGAACCTCACACATTAGAAAGCCTCAAGGGAAAGATTCCCAAGCTTCCGGATCTGAAGAATATTGTTGTTGACAGAAATGCGGCGATTGCTCTTGGCAAGATGTTTTTTTGGGATCAGCAATCAGGCAGCAACGGGCAGGCTTGCGCATCGTGTCATTTTGCGGGTGGCGCCGACACGCGTATAAAGAATCAATATAGCCCTGGCCTCCTCGATTTGCGTTTTCCTGGCGGAGACTTAGAATTCGGAGGCCTCACATCAGTGCCTGATGACACAACTAATCTTAATGATTTATCACCCTCAAGCACTGCCCATCAAACGGCAGGTAGATCTCTTGCGGGTCCCAATTACCTGGCCAAGCCGGAAGATTTTCCCTTTCACCAACTGGCAGATCCACTCGATCGCGATTCCGTGATCATGTACACCACGAATGATGTGTTCGGCTCGCAGGGTGTTAGAGCTTCTACGTTTGTTGATCTGCAGACGGTAGTGCTTCCCGGTATAACCGATGCTTTTAATGAAGTGTGTACGCCAGAATTAGATGCCGCTTTTCTCTTTCATCGTATGGTCACGCCAAGAAACGTTCCTACTGTAATCAATGCAATCTTTAATTACCGCAGTTTCTGGGATGGGCGGGCCAATAATACTTTTAACGGCTTCGATCCGTTCGGAAACCGTTCTCTGGCGGCATTTGTGCTCAGAAAGTCTCGTAACGAACCCGGCGTCAAGGCGGTAAAACTCAGATTGCCAGATGCCAGCCTAGCGTCGCAGGCTGTAGGACCGCCTTTGTCGTCGGTCGAAATGACCTGTGCGGGCAAAACCTTTCCCAAGCTCGGGCGCAAACTGTTGAGTCGGCAGCCGCTTGCACTACAGATTGTGCACAGCAACGACAGCGTGCTGGGGCCATTGCTTAACGCTGACGGTACGATTTCGGGTACTTACTCGCAGAAAATTCGCGTAGCATTCCATCCGAAATGGTGGAGCGCTTCCGGCAAATTCACTCGCGAGAATGGCACCATCAACGCGGACCCCAATGGTTTTACTCAGGAAGAAATCAATTTCTCGATGTTCTGGGGTATCGCGATTATGCTCTATGAATCAACACTCGTATCCGATGACTCGCCCTTTGATAATGGCCAGCTTACCGCTACGGAACAACGGGGTCAGGATATCTTTATTGGCAAGGGAAAGTGTATTAACTGTCACTCCGGTGCGTTCTTCACCAAGTCAAACGAAGGCAGAGTTGAGCGCATGCTGATGTCTGAAGGCAATACTCGGCCCGCGATCTATGACAATGCTTTCTACAACATTGGAGTAGTCCCAACGGTGAATGATCTTGGGGTTGGTGGCAATGATCCATTTGGCAATCCACTGTCATTCACTCGCCAGTTTCTTGGGAAGAAGAAAACTGACAAATACGGGAGTGATCCATGCCAATTCGAAGTATTGATTCTGGCTGAAGATCCTTGTAATCAGGAAAATCAACAGGTTGCCTTGAAGACTTTGAAGAAAGGGAAAGAGCGGCAAGCTGTTAACGGTACTTTCAAAACGCCGACATTGCGCAATATTGGGCTTACCCCCCCTTACTTCCATACTGGCGGTTATGCAACACTGGAAAGTGTCATCGATTTTTACAACCGAGGAGGCAATCGTCGTGGCCATATCCAACCAAGTGACAGGCACGATACCACGGGTACAGCCATGCTTGGTAAAGGTGATCCAGTAGCCAAGCAACGTAGAGGCAGCAATCTCGATCCAGATATCACACCGCTTAACTTAACCGATGCTGAAAAAAAAGACCTTGTTGCATTTCTGAAAAGTCTAACGGATGAACGGGTTGCTTGTGACAGGGCACCGTTCGATCATCCGTCGCTCAAAGTGTTCCATGGCACCGATGAGTTCACTCAAATCGATCTGATTTTCACGCTACCTGCAACTGGTGGCACAGACGGATTGCAGTCTTGCCGCCCAAATTCGGGCAATCTGTTCCAGGAGGCGGCAGCACTTCCTCCTGATCAGGGGTTGCCGGAAGGTATGTTTACTCCAATAATGCAAAATTTAAGTTTTTGATTAATTAATCATTTATTCTCATGAAATCGCTATCTTGATTATTATCCGACAGCTCCAATGATTAATTAGGAAATAAGGCGCGGAGTTAAAGCTGCGCCTTAGCAGTCACATTGTTGGAGATATTCCCATTACAGGATGCAGCTTCTCCAAGAGTACGTCTAGAAGGTGGCACCTCTTGTACCATAGTGTAAGTTGTTCAGTAGCTACCGTGGAAATGCAGATTAACATGGTCAAGTAATTTGTGACAACCCAGTTAAGCGACTTTTTTAAGTTCTGCCCTTTCAGCTTCAAATTGAATGGGACTTCTATAATCCAAATAAGAATGTAGTCGATGGCTGTTATAGAACATGGATATGTAATTTAATATATCTTGTTGTGCCTCATATCGATTCTGATAATGG
>NZ_FNPJ01000126.1 GCF_900107265.1 Nitrosomonas sp. Nm33
TATATCGTGTTCGGGGTAATTGTTCCATCTATATCCTCCATTCCATGTCTATATTTTATGAAACTTTGGACTCCATAAAACTCAGCATACCTCAGGGATATAGTTTTTACTCACTGTCCCGGCCAAAAGCCCTGTAGTGCCATAAGAGCAACCCAAAAAATGATATCGTATTGATTGACAAGATGAAGCTGTCCGTCAGATCGAAAAGGCTGAATCAGCGTGCCAGTTCGTTGCCAGTTGTCTCACAGGTTTTGGATTGCTGATCAGTTGTCACATCTGTGTCTGCAGGTAGTTCTGTAATCCAATCTTCTTAATGAGGCCTAACTGTTTTTCCAGCCAATGCGCGTGGTCTTCCTCTGTATCAGCCAGCATGGCTTCAAGGATTTCTCGTGTTTGGTAATCCTGCTCTTGTTCACAAACGGCAATGGCGTTACGTAGTGCAACAATCACGGAACGTTCCAATTCCAGGTCGTTTTCCAACATTTCCGGTACGTCTTTACCGATTTTAAGTGGACTGCGGTTACCCACTGCTGGCACACCTTCCAGAAATAGAATTCGCCTGATCAGACTGTCTGCGTGCTGTTTTTCATCATCCATTTCATGGTCAATGCGCTCATAAAGCTTGTGAAAACCCCAATCTTCATACATACGTGAATGCGTGAAGTACTGATCCATTGAAGTCAATTCCCCAGCAAGGAGTTTGTTCAGGATGTCAATGATTTTTGCGTTACCTTTCATAAGATATTCTCCTTACATTATATTTTGGACTGCAGATAGTTCTGGATACCCACTTTTTCAGCCAGCACCAACGCCTTGTTCAGAAAATTTACTGTTTGATTGTCGCCTTTCAACTTGATATCTCATTTGGTTAATATTGCACACTACTATAAGCACAGCGTCATGTTTAATTCAGGTTTCACGCATTATAAAGCTCATAGAGTGCAAATACAATATTAAGGTATTGATTAATAAATAAAAATCATTCTTAACATTGTTTTTACTTGGGTCTGTGACGTGGTCAAATCATAAGCGTCCAGCGCGACCACATTTTTCTGTTTTAGGGGCTGTCGGCTAATAGCCAAAACAGCGATTGAGGTATGCTGAAATTCATGGAATCCAAAGTTTCATAAAATATAGACATGAGATGAAGGACAAGAATGGAACAATTAGCGCGAACACGATATAGCCAGGAATTTCGTGGGCAATCGGTCAGGTTTTTTTAAAGAGAGTGAGTTAACTCTGGTTGAAGCAGCGAAACGATTATCTTTACCCAAAGGGGCGTTAAAGAACTGGGTTTATGCTGACAGACCAAGTAAACTTACTAAAGTAGGTAAACACCAGAAGAAGCCGCTGAGTGATCTTAAATTAGAGCTATCCAGGGTCAAGCGTGAGTTGGCAGAAGTCATGATGGAGCGGGATTTCATAAAAAAGTGTGCGGCCTATTTCGTGAAGGAGTCGCAGTGAAATACGGTATGATTGACACTCTGCGACAACTATACCCTATTGCACTTATGTGCCGTGTACTTGATGTTTCAGAGAGTGGTTTTCATGCCTGGAATACTCGTTCGCCTTGTAAGCATGAATGGGAAAATACACGGTCGGAAACAGAAATACTGGCTGCACACCAACGCACCCGAGAGACCTACAGTGCGAAACGCTTAGCTCTGGGTTTACGTTGTAGCAAAAACGCAAATTTAAGGTAACAACCGATTCTAAACATCATTTACAGTTCGCACCCCTAATATTCTGAAAAGAGGGTTTTCTGTTAGCGCACCTTACAAAGCATGGGTCAGCGATATCACCTATATTCCTACGAACGAAGACTGGCTCTATCTGGTGAATATGCCTTATCAACGCTATTTTGAAGGCGCGCAGTTTGTGCATTTCTTGCTGGGCACAACAACCGTTGCACTGGCTGTACCCATCCACCGGGGCTTAGCTATTTTGGAAACGCGCTTGATTCCTTTAACCATCGCCTTGCTATGTGGCGGAGCCGTTGCTATTGCCAGTGCGGTGGGGATCGCAACTTACCTGAGTGCTGATGCAGCGATCATCGACACTTTTTATCCCAAGTCAGTGACTGCACCCATTGCGATGGGGGTTGCCGAGCGGATAAGTGTTTCCCCCACATTGACCGCTGTGTTTGCCATCGTAACAGGCATCCTGGGAGCGATACTGGGAAGCTCGATCTTGAATCTGCTCGGCATGAAAGCCTGGTGGCAGAGGGGCTTTGCGATGGGTATGCACGGGATTTTAGGGGCAATCTTGATACCGATAGTGGTTGCTTATATTCGTTAATCTTAAAACGATGAAAACAATGAGTGACACTTTTGATTTGTTAATATTAGCAGAAGGTTTCTATATGGACAGTGTTGTGTACAGTGCCCATGCAGTTAAGATTGCAGGTTTATAAACTGAAAGCCAAAATCTCCAATGAAGTATGCGCTGAATGCCACAATAGACAGCCGAACAGTGTGTTCTCCAGTCAGGCTCAAAGGTGATTATCTTATATTGACTATCACCAGGTTTCCTAAAAGATCCCAAATTTTGGGTGGTTCTTAGTAGAGAACCTTGTATGCTATCCATTATCCTTCCAAGAGTTGGTTCGTCCTTATCTTTATCCAACCAACCCTTATATTCTTTATGGAGCCAATCTTTGACATTCTTATTCGCTTTGTAACCATTTGAGAATTCATTGCAGAGTTTTGCAGCATGGTGTCGTAGAAGTAAAACAACGAGTATAGCTAACGCCGAAATTGACACGATTTTGAAGAAAAAATTGCTTGCTCCAATTTTAGTTAAAATCCCAAATACATTAAGAGAGAACGTTTCTTCCACCAGAAAAAGATGATCGTTGTTAAAGAGGAGAATAGCGATAGCTGTAAAGTATAAGAATAATTCCCTCCAATATTTTTCTAGGAACTTAACCATATCCTTCTTCATATCACTTATTATCGAGCAGGATTAATAGTTTGGGATAAAAATAACATACAAAGTGCGTTATATAGAAAGTTGTAGATAATTTATTGAGTCGCTTATAGTATGCAATTGTATGGTCAGGTTGTATTGGGAAATGCTTTATCAGATGATAGACCGCTTTGATGCCTATTTCTGGCACTCTCGCAAAACGAGGGGTAGCGTTCTTTCCCCATTGTAGCCACAATTTCAAAAGACAAGGAAGTTATAGCGTCAATCCAGGAAAATATCGACGCTAGATCTCCTGTATTAGTGGACATTGCAGCATTGTTCCCATTTTTGATGCTTTCAAGAGATAAGCCCGTTCCAGAAAACGATGTTGCATTTAAGCCGGGTAGTTCAAAGAAAAGAGCGCCTGTTTTTCGTTGTTGATCAGGTTTTAAATAGGTGGCCTTGCCCGTAATGATCATCCCATTTGCATTGAATTCAGCAGGGAAGTCGACCATAGATCGGAGGACTATCGGCACGGTGTCATCCAGATCATAAATTAACAGCGCAGGTTGATCAGCGTTGCAAAATACTGTTCCGGCAAAGTATCGCTCTCTCTTTGTGAATTTGAATACTGCAACCGCTAATCCATGCATATCTTCCACAACGAACGAAGTTAGGCCGGATGGATCGAAAATCACTCTCATCTTCTTTGCTTCAGTCATAGAGACGGGATAAATATTATCCCTAAAATCTGCCAATGATGCAGCCTTGAGGAGCGATTGGTCGACATCCATCTTTTGGAGGTAGTCTGAAAGGATACTGCTTACGATCTGAGCTTCATCGCCACTCAAAACTTGATTGTGCGTTCCAAAACGGTGAACCCCATAAAGATCTTCTTCCGAGAAGTATCTACTATAGCTGATCCCATATAAAATGATTTAAAGTGCATAAGCGGTAAAGAGCTGCTCGATGGAGCATCCTTCCTTTTTTCTGATTGTTTTGGCCTGG
>NZ_FNPJ01000122.1 GCF_900107265.1 Nitrosomonas sp. Nm33
ACTTCGCAAAGCGGCTTAAGATTTTGAAGGGGCTTACACCCTATGAATACATCTGCAAAATATGGACAAAAGAGCCGGAACGTTTTAATGTTAATCCATTCCAGCACACCGTGGGACTAAACAATTAGTTTAAAAACTAATCTACTTTCTAATGGGCAATGAATAAACACTAAAGAAATTAATGGAACGCAATCTGACTATAGCCGTTCTATGATCCTGTATACCTGAGTTATTTCAGAAATATATTCGTACATCATACATACTTGGCAATATTTAAAAATGGATTGGTAGTATCAACATGCTTCGTATGACTTTTCAGCGCTTATTGCGTGGTGTCAGTGCAAATCGTGAAGCTAAATATTGGAAGCAAGGTATTTTCTCATGGGAAGACCTTGAACGACACCTAATTCCGCAAGATAGCCTTTTTTTAGATCAAGAACATCTTTTTGCAAAAGCAAGAGCCTCTTTTGAAGCTAGAGATGTAGCTTATTTTGCGAATATTTTAAATCGACGGGAATACTATAGGATCCCCTTATCATTTCCGGAAAAAACTCTTTTCCTAGATATTGAAACAACGGGATTAAGTCGTTATTACGATGTTATTACCCTCGTTGGATGGTTTTATCAAGGAAAATATAATAGCTTCATCTTGGGAGAAGATGAGCAAACACTAAGAGCTGCCCTTGCTGATGCTTGCGTAATTGTAACTTTTAATGGTTCTATGTTTGACCTCCCCTTTCTTCGAGAGAGTTTTGTCAATCTGCCCATCCCAGCAGTGCATATAGATCTAAGATTTCTGGCTAAAAGACTATCCCTTTCCGGGGGGCAAAAAGCGATAGAAGATGAAGTTGGTTTTAAAAGACCGCCCCATCTTGTAGAAATAAAAGGAGAAAGTGCGCCGATTCTTTGGCACCGTTATCGCAGAGGCGATTTAGAAGCGCTCAAACTTCTAATTGAATATAACTATTGCGATATTTTGGGTATGAAGTTTATTTTTGATAAAGTTATTGCACTAATTGCAAAACAGCAGAAATTGCCTCCCCATATTAGCAAGAAACTTCCGAAATTTTTTAACCGTGAAGAATCTCTGCTCACCAAGAAAGGATCTATTCATAACTTTTTTAAAGATATTAGTTTTCCTCTCTATAAAGGTGATTCCGGGCCAAGAATTACATATGAGAACCTTTTTCTTACGGAAACGAGCTCTTTAAAAGTTGTAGGCATTGATCTTACGGGCTCTGAAAATAAGCCTTCTGGCTGGTGTTTGTTGGATGGTACAGAGGCAACAACTCGCCTTATAGGAAGCGATGCAGACTTGATTTCAGTTACCTTAGCAGCGCAACCGCACATAGTATCAATTGACTCACCTCTCTCATTACCACAAGGCAGAATCTCGGTATTGGATGATGATCCAGGCAGACATAAATACGGTATCATGAGATATTGCGAGCGGGTATTAAAAAAGAGAGGAATTAACGTTTATCCCGCCCTTATTCCCAGTATGCAAAAGCTAACAGCCAGGGGTATCCGATTGGCATCACTTTTGCGAAGTAAAGGTGTACCGGTAATCGAAAGCTATCCTGGGGCAGCTCAAGATATTATGGGAATTCCCCGAAAGCGCGCTAGTTTAGATATGCTTTGCGAAGGTCTTAGGGAGTTCGGAATACGTGGTAATTTCCTTCGAGAACAATTGACGCATGATGAGCTTGATGCAATTACATCTTCAGTAGTAGGTGCTTTTTTCTGGGGTGGAAAATTTGAAGCGCTTGGTATAGAAGGCGATGAAGCACTCATCATTCCTGATCTAAAAGCAGATGCAAACACTTGGTGTAATAGGAAGATTATCGGTATCAGCGGTCGTATTGCTGCTGGAAAGACAACACTTGCTCGGTACTTTGAGAACCAAGGCTTTTACTATACCCGTTATAGTATGGTGTTAGCTGCGATGATGGGAGAACAGGGTATAGAAGCTACCCGGCCTGCCTTGCAAGAATTCGGAGATCGGATATACAGAGAGCTTGGACAACGCGAATTTGGCCGTAAACTTCTGGAGACCCTGCCTGGCGTAGGAGATATTGTTATTGATGGTCTTAGATTTGCCGACGATCACGCCTTCTGGATCGAAACATTCGGCCCAGCTTTTCATCATATTCATTTAGAATCGTCTGTAGAATTACGCAAAACGCGATTCGAAAATCGTGAAACTAACAACGTATCCTTTGAAGAAGCCGAAGCTCATCCAGTAGAGCAACAAGTTTCAACTTTGCGCCCACTTGCTCATGAGATACTCTCTAATGAAGAAGATATACAAACTCTCTATTCAAAAGTGGATCATTTAATTTTTCATCACTCATCGAGACTGAAATGCCAGTAACAGTTATTGTTGGCGGTCAATTTGGCTCTGAGGGAAAAGGAAAGGTAGCGCACTACTTCGCTAGAGAAATGGGTGCATCAGTTGCTATTAGAGTGGGAGGTCCTAATTCCGGCCACACTGTAATTTCTGAAAAAGGCCCGATAATTTTTAAACAACTGCCTACAGCAGCGATATTACCCGATGTCCAATGCGTTTTACCCGCAGGGAGCTATATCTCTCCTGTCATTCTATTTGAAGAAATGCGGCTTGCAAACTTCACACCCTCTCGTCTTATTATTGATCCTAATGCTGTTGTAATTACCAACAACAATCTTATTGAAGAAAGAAATTCCAAACTTGGTGTAACTATTGGCTCCACCCAAAGTGGCACAGGTGCGGCAGTCTCAGCAAGAATCAACAGACTTGGAGATGTTAAGCTGGCAGGGGATGATGATAGCCTTAAACCTTATGTTAGACCTTCCACTCCTTTTCTTCGGGAACGATTGAATAAAAACGAACGAATTATCGTTGAGGGCACTCAAGGGTTTGGTCTTTCTGTGTTGCATGCTCGTGACTATCCTTATGCGACTAGCCGCGATACCACAGCGGCTGGATTCATTGCCGAAGCTGGGTTAAGTCCGCTAGATATTGATGACATTGTACTGGTAATCAGAACGTTTCCCATTAGAGTTGCCGGTAATTCAGGACCACTCTCTAATGAATTCTCCTGGGAGGAATTAACTACTGAATCTGGTTCCAGTTTCCCGATCGTAGAATATACTTCGGTCACAAAAAATATCAGACGGGTTGCACGATTCGATCCGGAAATCGTGCGTCAGGCTGTTATGTATAACAAACCAACTCGCATTGTTCTGAATCATCTTGATTATCTAGATGTAAGAAATATAGCTTTCCAGAATTACACCCCAGAAACTTTATCTTTATTGCGACATTTTGAAGAGAAGATTGGATCTCGTATCGCATATGCTGGGTTTGGACCAGATCATCTGATACCAATAAAGAATTCCTTGAAACTAGCATGAACGAAGATTATTCCAACCGTCGGCTTGCAAATAATGTAACCGAAGCTGAAGAACGCTTTGTGGAATTTTCATGTAAAGATCCGATACCAGCTGTACCACCTGCGCTCTTAAATTCGGGGGACATTTGTGACTATGCTCGCATTACGAGTATGGTATATCCGTTTGATGTAACTAAACTTAAATCCGCATCTTATGAGATAGAATTTTTAGGTGATGTTTACCTAGTAAATGAAAAAACTGGCGAAGTAGAAAAAGAAATCCTCCAACGCGATAAGCCATTTATTCTCAAAAAGAACTCTATAGTATTTGTTTTTATTGAAACTAAATTTTTTCTACCAGATTATATAGCAATCCGCTTTAATCTGAAAATCACACTTGTACACAGAGGGTTATTACTGGGTACTGGCCCATTAGTAGACCCCGGGTTCGTTGGTAGACTATTAATTCCGCTTCATAATTTGACTTCTGAAGACCATGAGATTTATGGAGGGGATGGGCTGATTTGGGTTGAGTTCACAAAACTATCTCCCCATAGAAAATGGGATCAGTCTGCTCGGAATAATAGCGCTGATTATCGATCTTTTCCTCCAACTAAAAGAAATCTTTCTGCTCAACAATATTTTAATAAAGCATCTAAGGGAAAACCGGCACTTAGCTCAATTCCTGGTGAAATAGCAACTTTTAAAATAATTGCAGAAAAAGCCAAATCCCGTGTTACTTTTCTTAGGGTCTGTTGACATTTCACACAGGTAGCCACAGATACCCGCATGCCATGGCAACCATACTTTCATAATTTCTCTTTAGTTTGTCGTATCGTGTTGC
>NZ_FNPJ01000120.1 GCF_900107265.1 Nitrosomonas sp. Nm33
GCTTCTTCCATTTCACCACGGTCTTCTCGTTAATTCCGTGGCGTTTTGCCAATGCTTTCAGGCTCTCTTGACTATGTTGTATCGCTCGACGCACCGCCTCTGTCGTACGGGCGCTTCCATGCAGTACCTGTCCCATAATATGTCCCTCGATAATTGACTATATATTACTCCAGCACACCGTGGGACTAAACATCCTAGTACCTTTTGAGCTGAGGCTTTATCCGGTTGATACCAGGTATTGCGTAATTCTTCTTTCATGTAATACAATAGGCTAGTATCGAGGGTTCATTGAGCTTGGGTACTTTATCCAGACGTTAACGCTCATTGCAAGTGTCATCTAGATTGTTAGGGTTCTTGAGCAACAACCAACGAATGCTTTTCAAAACAGTTTACCCCAAAACGAATTTACTCAACCCATCTTTTGTTTCTCGTTGCAGATTACGACGCAGTTTTGTCAGTTTTTCATTAAACAACTTGATGATATGACAATGATCGAATACCAGCATTACTTTTGAGAAATGAGTCTGGACAGCACCGATATAAGCTAGATCCATATGGCTGTAGCCGCTTCGATCCGAGCATCCCAACCATAGCGCATTGTCCAGCAGACGCTCTTGGTTATGGGCAAGGTCTATGATTCTACACTCGATCACCAATATCCAGCACAACAAACCAGCAATGAGGCAGGCTGTATTCGATGTACGCGGCTAGTTGTCGTTCGGATGGGTCGTGAACAGCCCTTATGGGGGCAAAGCTCGCAGTAATCACTCTGACAGAATCGATGAATCTCCTTCTCAAAATAGAAAAATTTTTGTGAGATTCTGCCCGAGCGGGTGGGTTTCTCAACAACCTGTTAAGGAAGATTTCTCCTTGAAAAAAATGGGATTCTTTTTATTGTTCAGCTACAAGCTTTCTTACTAGAATGTAGTGTTTTCTATGCCTTATCTCAGTCACAAATAATTTTCATTATAAGAGAAATGACTATGCGTCCCATCTCCTCTCCCCCTCCAGGTTCTGATCCTTTTGTGCGTCGACTGACAGCACTTACGTTGGTCATTATTACTTTGATGCTGCTATGGTGGTCATTGCCCCTCATCGAGTCACTTTTCACACCTAAAGTGGGTGGCGTACGCACGGTTACTGCGCGTGGCGATCTGGCTGCAGATGAGCGTGCGACCATTGAGCTTTTCGAAAAATCCCGTGACTCGGTCGTATTTATCACAACAGCCAGGCTAGTGCAAGATATCTGGACGCGCAATGTTTTTGCCGTTCCTCGGGGCACAGGTTCGGGCTTTATTTGGGATGATGCTGGCCATGTCGTCACTAATTTTCACGTGATCGAGGGTGCCAGTGAAGCAACGATCAAGCTAGCTGATGGGCGTGACTATAAAGCTGCACTGGTCGGCGTAAGCCCAGCACACGATATTGCAGTTTTGAGAATCGGCGTAGGTTTTAAACGCCCACCCCCTGTTCCAATAGGCACCAGTCATGATCTGAAAGTCGGGCAAAAGGTGTTCGCCATCGGTAACCCTTTTGGACTCGACTGGACGCTGACCACTGGTATTGTCTCTGCATTGGATCGCTCCCTTACCAGCGAAAGCGGTGCTACCCCCATTCAACATTTAATTCAGACCGATGCAGCTATCAATCCCGGTAATTCGGGCGGGCCTCTCCTGGATTCAGCGGGACGCCTGATCGGCATTAACACAGCGATCTATAGTCCAAGTGGAGCATCTGTCGGCATCGGTTTCGCCGTGCCGGTCGATACTATCATGCGAGTAGTACCGCAAATCATTTCCCAGGGTAGATACATACGCCCAACACTGGGAATTGAAGTCGATGAACGGCTTAATGAGCGCATCACGGCCATGCTGGAAATTGAAGGTGTAGTCGTATTGCGTGTAACACCGGGCTCAGCGGCTGATAAAGCAGGTTTGAAAGGTGCAACCTTAACCCCTGATGGTGGCATCATTCCAAAAGATGTGATCGTGGCCGTACAAGGTAAGCAGGTGGATTCCGCTTCTAAGTTGCTGGCATTGATCGATGATTATAATGTTGGTGATACGGTACAACTGACCATCGTGCGCGATGGGCAAAAGCAAGAAATCGGTGTCGTTCTACAGCCAGGTGCGTAAATTTTGCATAGTGCTAACCCGGATATTTCACCAACCCGGCCTCTACTATAATGCAATAGTTGATGAACAAGCATTTCCGGACAGATTTACGCAAATCCAATTTGTACCATTGGCCTTCGCGGGCACTGGCGGGAGATTTGCTGCATCTTTCCGCCCCCACTTCGCGCCAATAGTCGCGAATATTGACTTGGCGCTGGATATGTAAATTTGCTCGCAAATCTCCTCACCATCATCCCGCGTCCTGGCGAAATATCCGGGTTAACGCCAGAAACCATTAAAATACCAGCGCGGTGAAGAACGCACCCGCTCATTCGATGTATAGGAGAGAGGCTGAGCAGACCACCGAATATTGGAGGCAGCACGCAGTGATAGTAAGCGCTTGATGCGTTCCTCAGTGGCGGGGTGTGTTCGGAGCCAGGAAAGTTGAGGATTGCCCCAACCAGGAAATAACCAGGTACGCCAAGACCGGCTGGCTCGCTCGATCCTGGCTAGCGCCAATGCTAGTGCTTCAGGATCTCCAGTAAGCTCACTCGCCTTCAGATCAGCGTGAAATTCACGCACACGCGAAAGTCCCAGTTGCAGCAGCAAAGTCAGATGAGGAGAAAAAAGCAGCAAGAGCAGCACAGGCCAGTTGATTGTCGCGTAACCGAGTAAAACGGAAGGCAGCGCAAAGAACAACAGTATCTGGCCCGCCAGCGCCAGCATGCTCGTCAATCGACTGATATAATCTGCCAAACCCATAACAATAAGATCACCATTCGCGACGTGGGCAGTCTCATGGGCCAGTACAGCAGCAAGCTCACGTATCGATAAATAACGCAACAAACCGTCAGTTAGCGCAATGGCAGCCTGCCGCCGGTTACCGACAGTGAATGCATTGACCATGGGACTTGCTACATAATATAATGTTGGCACATTGGGTAATTCAGCACGTGCTGCGAGAAACGCGATGATATGCCATAATTCTGGCGCTTCATGGCGTGTAATCGGGCGGGCGCGGTAGAGCACCAGCGTCAGCCGCGAACCTACTGCAGGTTGTATCAGCACGATGATTACACTGATCAGAGCGATCAACCACAAACCTTCTTCGCCAAATAATAGCCAGCCAGCGAGAATAAAAATACCCAGCAGCAAACAAATCAGCAGAAAAGTTTGCAAGCGGTTAACCCAAGAATGTGCACGAATACTCAACATAACCTTTTCCAATTACCCTCCGTCAAATAATTTTTTCATTACCAAGGTAACAAGAATACGAGTCGTAGCGCATATATTAGGTTCATTATTCATGAGTACGGTGCTAGATCACTTTGCGATAATTTATCAAGCAACGAATTGTTCTCAAAAGAAAAATTATTAAACCTAAAAACCGAAGTTGGACGAGGTGGAGCATGTGGTGATCAAGGTGCGAGGCAAGACGCGATGAGGTCACAGGGCCATCCCCTGCAACGAAGAGCAACGCCGCATTCGCGCCTGAAGCGACATATGACACCTCGTAGCGGCCTCACCATTCTGGTAAATGATAGAATTTCTAGAGTTCCCTATATATCATAGACTTAACTCTCCAACCAAGTGGTCAACTGCGGTTCTTAGGTTAAACTTAATTTCTCTTGTAATCGCCGTGATCAATATCTTTTTTCTCTTTCTCTACTGGGGAATCATCTGACATGGTTTAATAGAATTGACCAACCCAGTTAAGGGATAATTTATCTTAACTGGAGATTGAGGAATGAATACGAGGAAGAAATATACGAAGGAATTTAAGCTGGATGCAATCAGTCTGGTGCTTGATCAGGGCTATACAAGAGTAGAGGCTGCAAAGAACCTGAATATCAATGTCAAGATGTTGTGCCGTTGGATCAATGAGTATCAGGCTGATGATGGCCAAGCCTTTCGTGGCAATGGCAGATTGACCTTGGAGCAGGAAGAAATTCGCCGGCTAAAAGAAGAGAACAGGCGATTGAAGATGGAGAAAGAAGTGTTAAAAAAGGCGGCAGTCTTCTTTGCCAAAGAAACGAGATGAAATACTCGTTTATCGCCCATCATAAGAAGACCTGGCCTGTTGACCCGATGTGTCGACTATTGGGCGTAACTCGTAATGGTTTTTATCGTTACCAGCATGAAAATCGTGAAAGCCTGCGTGATTCTGAGTATCAGGAGAAGCTTCGATTGATCAAGGAGATTGCAGCTGCCAGCGATTACAGTTACGGCAGTCGGCGAATGAAGAAAGCCATGTCTGTGCGAGGCCACCCAATCGGCCGTTACAAAATCCGTAAACTCATGAGAGAAGCAGGCATTCAAGTGCGCCATCGGAGAAAACACAAGATCACT
>NZ_FNPJ01000119.1 GCF_900107265.1 Nitrosomonas sp. Nm33
ATAGATTTTATTTTTTGCTGAAATCCCCTGCTATAAATATGGAAAAACTACTTGACTAAAATGATGAAGGTGACTAGCCTGTAGAGTGTAGCCAGCAAAGGGTGTTGAGGTGTTGAACTTTTTAGCTGGAACAAAAAAAGGAGTAATTTAAAGGAAAGCTATTCGGAAGCCATGAAGACAGGAAGGTTTTTATGGGATGATGAGATAGCGAGTAAGAGTAATATCGTAGGTAAGTAACGATATACTTTTTCTAATAAATGAAAAACAGGAGGAAATTTAAATGGCAACTACAATGGGAACAAGCAGCGCAGCGTCTAGCGCTAGAGGCTATGACATGGCGCTGTGGTATGACTCGAAATGGTATAAATTTGGAATGGCAACAATGCTGGCGGTAGCGATCTTCTGGATCTGGTACCAGCGGACATTTGCCTATTCCCATGGTATGGATTCGATGGAACCTGAGTTTGATCGAATTTGGATGGGATTGTGGCGTGTACACATGACAGTTATGCCGTTATTTGCATTGGTTACCTGGGGTTGGCTCTGGAAAACCCGTGATACCAAGGAGCAACTGGACAATTTGGATCCAAAACTGGAAATCAAACGTTATTTTTACTGGTTGATGTGGCTTGGTATATACCTCTTTGGCGTATACTGGGGCGGTAGCTTCTTCACCGAACAAGATGCATCATGGCACCAGGTAATTATTCGTGATACCAGTTTCACACCTAGCCATGTTGTGGTGTTCTATGGTTCCTTCCCGATGTACATCGTATGTGGCGTTGCTTCATACCTGTATGCAATGACCCGTCTGCCTTTATACAGCAGAGGCATTTCCTTCCCGCTGGTAATGGCAATTGCAGGACCACTCATGATTCTGCCAAACGTAGGCTTGAACGAATGGGGTCATGCCTTCTGGTTCATGGAAGAGCTCTTTAGCGCGCCATTGCACTGGGGCTTTGTGATTCTGGGCTGGTCCGGTTTATTCTCAGGCGGTATTGCTGCTCAGATCATCACCCGTTACTCCAATTTGACGGACGTAGTCTGGAACAATGCAAGCAAGGAAATCCTTAACAACAGGATTGTTCCTTAATTCTATGGGCTTATAGTCTGATTTTTATTCCTGCTTCTGGGAAACCAGAAGTAGGAATGGAATAAGGCGAGTCGACTTATGTTGGGGATACGTGAAATAGTCGGCAGTTAAGAACACTTAGAAAAAGAAGGAATCGTCATGTCATATTTAATATCACAAGCTACAAAAAAAGAGAGGGAGTTATGAATGAAAGCGTAGTATGGGTACTATTATTTATACCTATTTTGTTTCTGTTTGTGCCGTTGCTGTCAAAAGGTGAAGGTTTCATGACAGGCATGTTCAGAACGAATGATATTCTGAAAGCAGCCAAGATGCCACCGGAAGCAGTGCACATGTCGCGGTCGATTGATCTGATCTATTTTCCGATTTTGTGTATCCTTTTGGTTGGAACCTACCACATGCACTTTATGTTGCTGGCAGGTGACTGGGATTTCTGGATGGACTGGAAAGATCGTCAATGGTGGCCGGTGGTTACACCGATTGTAGGCATTACCTACTGTTCAGCGATCATGTATTACCTCTGGGTTAACTATCGTCAACCATTTGGCGCAACACTTTGTATTGTCTGCCTGTTGGTTGGAGAATGGCTGACGCGTTACTGGGGATTTTACTGGTGGTCACACTACCCACTTAACTTTGTGACCCCTAGCACCATGATCCCAGGCGCATTGATGCTGGATATCACTATGTATCTGACCCGTAGCTGGCTGATTACTGCACTGGTTGGTGGTGGTTTCTTTGGTTTGTTGTTCTATCCAGGTAACTGGGTGATTTTTGGACCAACCCACTTGCCAGTCGTTGTTGAAGGTGTATTGCTTTCAATGGCAGACTACATGGCACACCTTTATGTCCGTACCGGTACACCTGAATACGTGCGCCATATTGAGCAAGGCTCACTGCGTACCTTCGGTGGTCATACCACAGTAATTGCTGCATTCTTCGCAGCGTTTGTATCGATGCTGGTATTCGTTGTTTGGTGGTACCTTGGTAAAGTTTATTGCACAGCATTCTTCTATGTTAAAGGCAAAAGAGGACGTATCGTGCAAAGAGATGACGTTACCGCGTTTGGTGAAGAAGGTTTCGCACAGGGGATCAAATAATGAATGTAAAAAACATATACAAACGAAGCGTGATGGGACTTTATGGAGTCGCTTACGCAGCAGCAGCACTAGCAGTAAGCTTGGTAGTCGATGTCACTCCGGTTGCAGCTCACGGGGAACGTTCTCAAGAACCATTCTTGCGGATGCGTACTGTTCAATGGTATGACATCAAATGGTCGCCAGAAATTACCAAAGTCAATGATTTAGCCAAAATACAAGGCAAATTCCATTTGGCTGAGGATTGGCCACGTGCGGCAGCTAAACCTAACCGTGCTTTCTTCAACGTGGGAAGCCCAAGTCCGGTGTTTGTTCGTCTGAGCACCAAGATCAATGGTCAGCCGTGGTTCATTGCCGGACCGATGGAAGTTGGTCGTGATTATGAAGTTGAAGTCGCTCTGAAAGCACGTATTCCAGGCCGTCATCACATGCATGCCATGTTGAGCGTGTTGGATGCAGGTCCAATTGCAGGACCCGGTGCATGGATGAATATCACGGGTAGCTGGGACGACTTTACCAACCCGGTCAAGTTATTGACAGGAGAGACCATTGATACCGAGACTTTCAACTTTACCAATGGCCTTACCTGGCACATCATCTGGATGACGTTAGGCTGCTTCTGGATAGGTATCTTTGTTGCCCGTCCAATGTTCTTACCGCGTAGCCGTGTGTTGTTGGCTTATGGTGATGAGCCCTTGATTGATCCACTGGATACTAAACTTGCCTGGGTTGTGGCAATTCTAACCTTGGCATTGGTGTGGGGCAGCTATCGCTATACGGAAACTAAACATCCGTATACAGTGCCAATCCAGGCGGGTGAATCAAAAGTAGCTCCATTGCCAGTTGCACCAAACCCAGTCGCTATTCAAGTAACTTACGCTAACTACGACGTACCGGGACGTGCACTGCGTGTGACCATGGAAGTTACCAACAATGGTGACAGCCCAGTCAAATTTGGAGAATTCACGACAGCGGGTATTCGTTTCATCAACTCTACTGGTCGTCAATACCTGGATGCGAGCTATCCACGGGAACTGATTGCAATTGGCCTGACGTTTGATGACGAATCAGCAATTCAACCTGGTGAAACCAAACAAATCAAAATGGAAGCTAAAGACGCCTTATGGGAAATTCAACGTCTGATGGCTCTGTTGGGTGACCCGGAAAGCCGTTTTGGCGGTTTGTTGATGTCTTGGGATGAAAATGGAAATCGCTATCTTAACAGCATTGCTGGTGCGGTTATCCCGGTCTTTACCAAGCTTTAATAAGTAGCAAAAAGCAATACAACCGGTGCACCCCTGTCGTGAGACAGAAAGGTGTGCCGGTTTTTTTTTAAATCATACTCGTTTTAATTATTAACAGGAGAATTTGTCGTGGTAAAGCAATTAACACAGGCGAGTATTGCGGCTTTTGTTCTTGTTGCGATGCTTTACGCGGGTAGTGTGATTGCCCATGGAAAAGTTTCTTTAGAGGAAGACCCGTGCGTGCGCCAGATAGGTGAAAACATGGTGCATCTAAGCACTTATCAGCCGCAATATGACGAGGGTGGGCATTACTGTACAGATATTCCATTAGCAGGAGATACCTATTTAGTCATCGATCTCATTGATTCAGCGGTGCGCAACATGCCTGTTGGCGTAAAAGTATATCGTGGCAGCGAAACGGATGGAGACATTGTGATGCAGCTACCCGCTAAACTTCACCCGGATGGAGTCATTAACGGCACCGGTAAGCTGGAAAAAGGATTGTATTCAGTCATTGTGACGGCAGAGGGCATTCCACCCTTAAAGTATCAATACCGATTGCGTGTTGAAATGGTTGATTATATGAAGCTGCTTCGTGCTTCCATAGCACCGGTGATGGGATTGCTGATATTGGCATGGCTGATCCATAAGCTTAAGCTATTGAAGCGGCTACGTAAATGGCGGGCTGCACATCATTAAAAAGATTAAAATAAGTGTTTTATCAATGAAATAATCATATAATAAAATATTTATTATTGTCGTTGAGGAAAAAATAATGTTGGTAAATGTAATGAAATCTATTTATAAATCAATGTTTATGGTTGCATTAGGGATGGCATATTCAATGCAGCTATATGCACATGGTGGGCTGTCACTGGCCGAAGATATGTGTAAGCTTACGATAGGGCCCTACACCATGCATTTTACTGGTTATCAACCTGAGAGCACGCAAGAGCAGGAATTTTGTGAAGATATTCCTTTGATAGGCCGTACCGTTGTTGCGCTGGATTATATCAATGAAGAACTGCGGCCAATGACGACTGAAGTGA
>NZ_FNPJ01000118.1 GCF_900107265.1 Nitrosomonas sp. Nm33
TTCTGCGTCACGCCCAAACGTTTTGCTCGCTCGTACTGACAGGCATCGGGATAATCGAGAATATCCTGCCGCAATACATCAAGATCAATCTTGCGTTTGCGAAACCCTTGAGGTTTGCGATCAACATGCTTGATCCAGCGAACAACGCTTGCTATACCCACATCAAACCGCGCTGCCACCTCGGCTATCGTAAGTCCTTCTTTCTCTCGAACAGATAAGACTTTACGGCGAAAATCCAATGAATATGCCATCCTTGCATTATAATCAAAATTATCTGGTTATGCTATATCTAATGGCGAATTTGTTATAGCGAAGAATGGTGCGGAACTTGCCGAACTGGTAGTTAAGGCAAAAAAAGAGCAGAAAGCTTCGATAAATTGGGATGATCAGCGTTTACCGTCTTGCTCCTATTTTCCAGCGTTCCGAAATATTGTCGAAGCTTGGGACACCCGTAATGAAGTCAGAGATAGATTCGTAAAGCATGGCTTTGAGGCTAGAGAAAATCATCTAAAATTTTTGATAGAGAGTGACGTAACAAGATTCGCACGTAAATTGTTTGGCGAATTTGTCCCAAACATCTCGTTTCCAACCCCTCAAGCAATTGAAGCAACGGTTGGCGACGAAATTAGAAAAGCGCAAATGCTCAGCTTGCAATATGAACGGGAGTTAACCTCTCGAATGTTCCTTGAGATATTGGAGACGATGCTAAGCAACACTGATACTACACTTGAATCCGATCCGGACCAGCTATTCCACGATATATCAAATCTGGATAAGGGAACAGCGCTTGAAAGACGCTATCGACTAGACCAACGAAGAAATGAGTCTCTCGTAAGTGTAAGAGCTCTACTTCACGGAGCAACCCAACGACAGAGAGCCATACCTGCTCTAGAAAAATATAAAAGAGTGTTAATTGAACGACAGCAATTCACTGAGAACAAGTTTCGCGCCGTAGAATCGTATCTCATAGCAGTTAACCAGTTTTATACAAAGAAACGAATAGATATAGATATACAGGAACAACAACCACCTAATTTAGTTGTTAAGTATAAGGACAAGGACAGCTTGCCGCTTTCAGTTCTATCCTCAGGGGAGCGTCAGATACTGACACTTATGTTTGCAGCATCTCGCATCAGCAAACAAGAAATCGTTTTGCTTGATGAACCCGAAATTTCGCTTCATGTTGATTGGCAGAGCTCGCTACTGGAACGCATGTCTGGGCTCCTAGATGGGAAGCAGATTATCGTTTGCTCTCACTCACCAACCCTTGCATCGAACCATCTCGATGTCTTGGTCGAGCT
This sequence comes from Nitrosomonas sp. Nm33, assembly GCF_900107265.1. Lineage (GTDB taxonomy): Bacteria > Pseudomonadota > Gammaproteobacteria > Burkholderiales > Nitrosomonadaceae > Nitrosomonas. The sequence goes on from NZ_FNPJ01000118.1 coordinate 1,302, forward strand.
CAAATCACATCTGTCAACACAAAAGTAAATGGTTGCTTTTACGTTATCCTCATTCGTGGCACAGCTACGAATGTCAAGACAGCATTTCATCGTGGTAGAAGGTAAAGAAGACAGGGAATTTGTTCTCAATCTGAGGACCAAGTTGAACCTTCCGCACAGAACTGTTTATGCGGCTAGCGATATGCAAAATGGATTTTCCCATCCAAAGTGCAATAGAAAAAAAGTCGAAGAAATTGCATCGTTGTCCGTAGAGTATGGCACCTCAGACCGACTGACGTGTTTAGTTGATAGAGAATTCAGGGAATTCAACTTGCAGAGGTGCTCTGACAAAATTGGCTTGCATCACGTAGTTAATAACACCTATTGGACGTTAGGACACTCCTTTGAGAACTATTTTTTCGATCCGACGCTACTAGTGAAAGGATTTTCCTGTTTGACTACTGCTCATTGGCATGCGTCAGCGGACCAATATTTTTCCAGCCATTTTGATTTTTTTTCGACAATTGCCGCCAGCCTTTCAATAGCAGATTTTGAAGTCGAAAAATCAGGGTTTTCAATTGGCCTGAGACCTGAAATCTTCAAGCTCTTTAAAGAAATCAACGGTGCAACTCCCTCCCTGGATACTGCTTACTTGGATCAATTTATAAACGATAGGCTTGATCCAAAAAGGGCTTCTCGCCATCTGACATCTTTCAAGCGTTCTCTGGCTGCGATGAAAAACACAATCCCGTCCGAAGTGCGCAAGTTTATTAGGGGGCATACTGGCATCGTAATTTTCCAAGCTAGTTATGCGTGGTGCTTGGCATTCACAGCGCCTAAAACGTGTGATCAGAACGACATCGGCAGCAAAGTAAATGAGGTTCTTCAGGCGTCAAGTGAATCAATATTTAAGCAGCTTCTACGTTCCTACTTAATTATCCTAGACAATACCCCGTGCAGATTGCAATTTTCTGCGTACCCTCGGCAATTTTTCCTACGCTAGGAAGTAGCGTGAATATGTGCAAGGGTCTAATCATGCCAAACAGGGAGTGGAAAAACCAACGGGGCCCGTACAAAGGATAGTATCCATAATTAAAAAGGACGAGCGGGTTTAGGCTGATGCGGATAGGCCACCCCTGTGTCTGCTTTAGCAGTAGACTGCCAGAATGGCAGTCTTTTGGCACGAAGCAGTCATTTCAATAATGCCAATTGTCAGTATGTATTCAATCCTATTTTTGAATACGTCAGATTAAATCCAAACTTTGACATTTAAAAGCCTGGCGGGTTTATTGTTTTAAATTTCTCGAGCGTTCCCCTTAAGTCAAACTTTGTCCACGTCGATGGATGCATCAATACCGACTTCTTCGTATAGCTCTTTAGCAAGCCAGCCATAACCAAAGAAATCAGCAACCTGATTGTGATTCTCGCAAACTATAGCCTCTGTGGTATCGCGTTCACCTTGCCTGCGCGTACGGTTGATGCGTTCACATACAAACTTGCCTTTCTGAGTGCGGTATAGCTTCAAAACTTGCTAGCAACTCGTTTCACCCCTTCAAAAACCACATTTGACTGAGGGGATATTGGATTGTACGATTAACGATTAATCATACGCCATAAATTTATGGCGAAATATGACAGCATAATTTTATGTTGCAAAGCGAAGATTTTTGGTATGAGCATTAGACAAACCCATGTTTTCATGAGTCATTCTTGGGCGCACTCAAATCACTATGACACATTAGCTAAATGGGTATTTGAAGACAAATGGAGAGTAGGTCAAGCTTCACCGGATTTCAGAGACTTTTCAGTTCCTAAAAACGATCCTATTCACAATGTAAATAATGATAGACAATTAAAAGAAGCCTTATATGACAAGATTTCGCGGAGCCATGTGCTAGTCATACCAACAGGAATGTACACTAATTATAGTAAGTGGATTCAAAAAGAAATAGATGGAGCAAGCAACTACAACAAACCAGTTCTAGCAGTGAATCTCTGGGGAGCACAAAAAACATCAAATATTGTTGAGAGCGCCACAAAATAAATCGTTGATTGGAATAGAGAAACAGTGGTAAAAAGCATCTGGAGGCTTTACAAGGATAGCGAATCCACAATTTCTAAAGCTATCTAAAGATGATTAAGGAAATAATCCAGAACAAAAGATATTTATAGATAGCGAACATGACGGTTGTCAGCAAAGAGAATGGGGTTTATCGGGGTTGGGGAAGAGGAGAAGGAAAGCCGGATATAATAATCGTCCGTGGGAAAGAGCGTTGGAACGTCTATGAGGTACGTGAAGCTAACAAACAAGTTCTTGTAGCATCAAATCTGTCGTTTGCTGAAGCACGCGTCTGGAATGCAGATGGATATATTGCGCCAAAACCTCGACCAGCACCACGGAAAACCCGTATACGTAATGGGTTACACGAAGTAGGCCCCATTAAGGTTGAAAAGGTAAGTGATTCTTGGCGTGTTTTTTGCCGTGACGTTGAGTATGGGCATGGGCTCACATTTCCTCTAGCTAAAAGACTCGCAAATATCGAGGAGAAAAAGATTCAACTCTCTACATTCCGCCTTGCAATGTCCTTTGTACCCCGCCCGTGCATAAATATCAATTTGCATAAAGTTCTTAAACGCACTACCTGGCTGAAGCTCAGCAAAGACACATTCCAAAAAGCAAATGGTAAATGCGAAATTTGTGACACGCCTTATGCGAGACTCGACTGTCATGAAGTTTGGCACTATGACGATTTCCGGTATATACAGGAACTCGTTCGACTTATGGCTATTTGCTTCCTTTGCCATCGAGTCATCCATTACAACACAAACCATTTTTGGACTGAAACAGCCTGGGCCAATGTAATTAAACATTTCAAGGAAATCAATCAAGTCGATACTTCAGCGATGTCTGAGAATCTACAAGCCGCAGAGTGGACATATAGCATAACCAGATAATTTTGATTATAATGCAAGGATGGCATATTCATTGGATTTTCGCCGTAAAGTGTTATCTGTTCGAGAGAAAGAAGGACTTACGATAGCCGAGGTGGCAGCGCGGTTTGATGTGGGTATAGCAAGCGTTGTTCGCTGGATCAAGCATGTTGATCGCAAACCTCAAGGGTTTCGCAAACGCAAGATTGATCTTGATGTATTGCGGCAGGATATTCTCGATTATCCCGATGCCTATCAGTACGAGCGAGCAAAACGTTTGGGCGTGGCGCAGAA
>NZ_FNPJ01000117.1 GCF_900107265.1 Nitrosomonas sp. Nm33
CAGGTTACCTATCGCCAGCAGAATTTACACAGCGATACTATGCAAATCAACTCGCAGCTTAATCATATGGACTCCATATTTGACAACACATATCACCCTGTCCTCTGAGTTGATCTTGGTTGCACTGAAACTTTCAGCGTATCGATAAATCGTTAGTAATCCCAGTTCGCCACCTAGTGCAATGGGGCGAATGACATTTGCCATAGGATTGTTATCGATCGGCAGGTGCCCGCTTTCTGCGTAGCGAATCAGGCTCGGCCAGCGTTTGAGGGTATAGTCCAAGGCTTTGGCAAAGCCGCCATCATTTGTGGTTAAGTGTAATGTTAATAGGTTTTTTTCGACACATGCGCACAATCTCAAAATTTAAAGGTCAGCAACGACTAATCTTTCTTTTCTCGCATCGATTACCTTAGTCTCTGGCATTAGCGCATTAGCGACCAATTTACGGTAGCTGGAATACCTCAGGCTCTGATCCCCATTGTTTTAAGATTAACGAATATAAGAAACCAGTAACGGTATCAAGATCGCACCCAAAATACCATGCATCCCCATTGCTAGACTGGCGTAGACACCAGCTTCTGGATGTACAGCAAAAGCTCTGGAAGTGCCAATGCCATGTGCCGCTACGCCCATCGCAAATCCTCTTTGCCACCAGGCTCTCATGCCAAGCAGATTCAAAATTGAACTACCCAATATTGCTCCCAGGATACCTGTCACGATGGCAAACACAGCGGTCAAGGTAGGCGAGACGCCTACACGCTCGGCAATGCCCATCGCTATGGGTGCGGTCACTGATTTGGGATAAAAAGCACCGATTATGGCAGTATCCGCACCCAGGAAGGTGGAGATGCCTACTGCACTGGCGATAGAAACGGCCCCACCACACAACAACGCGATGGTTAAAGGAATCAAGCGCGTTTTCAAAATGGCGAAACTCCTGTAAATGGGTACAGCGAGTGCCACGGTTGCCGTGCCCAGTAAGAAATGCACAAATTGCGCGCCTTCAAAATAGCGTTGATAAGGCATACCTACCAGATAAAGCGCTATGGCAACTAAAACCACTGCGATGGCAACAGGATTCGCTAATGGATTTTTATTTGCTTTCTCATAAAACAGGATACCAGCTTGATACGCTGTCAGTGTAATAATCAAGGCAAATAAGGGACTGCCAGAAAGATACACCCAGATTTCTGCAATTTGCAGTTGGTCAGGATTCATTAGAGTTCTTCCTGGCAATGAGCCGCAAAATAACCGCTGTCGTAACGATGGTTAACACAACGCTCATAATTAATGCGATGATCACTGCGAAAGCATGCGCTTTTAATTGCGGTAAAAACAAAATGACGCCCACCGCTGCTGGTATGAATAAAACGCCCAGATGCTGACTAAAAGCATCAGAAACTGTTGCAAGCGAAGGGTTCACCTGTCCTTTAATGATTAAGAACATCAGCAGAAAGATAAGGCCCAACACAGGACCAGGCAAGATAGGGATGAGGAAGTAAGAAATCAATTCACCTAAACCTTGCCATAACAGAATTTGCACTAAACCAGAAATCATGACGTCATTCTAATAAATCGTAAGCTAAGACGCCGGTTTACGTGCTTTATTTAACCTTTTCTCCACCTTTAGGTCCCCAGAAAACAACCCAGGTAGAAAAATCAGGGGAAAAATTCTCAAACCGATGTTCTACATGGGCCGGAACAAAAAAGACCGTGCCTGCTTCGAATGGATGGCGTTCACCCGCCACAACAAACTCACCATGTCCTGAATGAATAAAATAGAGCTCGTCTTGATCGTGCGGCGTTTGTATATCTGTGCCACGAGGAGCATATAGCTCGACAGACATGGAACCATGCGCAAACGCTAGCGCAAATGGCTCCCCCATTGACCATTCCCCGGTTACTTTACCCGGTATTCGTTTCAAAAGATCAGATACAGTTGCTTTCATAGATGGAGGCTAAAGTTAAACATAAATTAATGATAAGAATAATCCAAGTGATTTCAGTATTGTAATTCTTTCAAATCAGACATATAGCTACTTCTTAACAACAGCTAACTCTGCTCGAATCCGATGCAGTTTGGCATCATCCGGCAAGACAGATTCAGCCCTTTGCAAATACAGTCTAGCCTCATTTAGCCTACCATCGGCTCTTGCTTTGGTTATAAACTGAACATAGTGGTCAACGATTTTCTGTAGCCCGGAATGCGCTTCTCTATTGTTCGGATCGATGGCAAGCACCATCTGGTAGTATTTATAAGCATTGTCACTTTGCGGCGTGGTGAAACGCACGGCTTTCATGGCTTTTTCAGCAGCCGCCAGGTATGCTTTGATCGAATCCCCATTGAGGGTTTTTTCTGGCAAATTCTGGCTCGCAGGTTGAGGAAGTAATGACTCAATCACCGTCTGTTGTTGATTTACGTCAGATTCCGGCTCAGTTGCAACATCATCCTGCGGCTCGGCTTCGGGAACCGATATACTTGCTGCTGGGGAAGACGTATTTTCTGGTATCTGGCCTTTTTCTGGCTGACTTGCTGGATTACTGGTCAAGGCGACGGCTTGATCCTCTGGTGACTCTGGTGCGACGCTGGTTTGATCGCTATGATGCTCGATTGGAGGTTGCGCGGCTATATTTAACTGCTCCTCAAATGATTCTGAAGCTTTTTTACTGAACCATAAACCAGCAACAATCGTTGCGATTATTCCAATCAGGACACCCATCCCTATGAAACGCTTGGCTCCCGCACTACTCTCGGTATCATCCACGGCTTTTTGCTGGGTAGTAGCAGGCTTGCTTTGGCCCTCGGTATGCGTTGATTTGAGCAGCGTTAAAATCTCTGCCGCCGTTTGCGGTCGATCGTTATAGTCAGGCCGTAGCATCCAATTAATCGCTTGCAGCAATTCCGCGCTATAAGTAATGTCTGCAGAACCAGAGAGTAAAACCATCGGATCAGGTTCACCTTTGCTTAAAACCATTATCCGATTCTGAGCATCAGCTGGTGGGGTATGCGTCATACAATGATATAGGGTTGCGCCCAACGCATAAAAATCAGTTGCAGGTCCAGGCACATCAGCTTGCTCATATTGCTCTGCAGGCGCATAGCCGGCGGCTAATTCGCTGGTAAGGTTAGGAGTGCGCGCGGCAATAGCCAAGCGTGCGGCTGAGAAATGGGTCAGCAGCGGCTCACCCTTCTTGCCCAGAAAAATTGCTGCTGGCTGGATGCCGCTATGCACAATTTTGCACTCATGGACTTTCTGCAGCGCATTCAGAATCGATACCAGAATGAATTTTAATTCTGTTTCAGCAATTGTTGTGGCAGACTGTACTAAACTGGCAAGTGACACGCCTTCCTGCTGAGCCATAATCGTGTAAGCTGTCCCATTGAGCTGCAAAATAATCTCAACAGCGGCAACATTGGGATGTTCGATTTGCGTGAGAATCTCGGCTTGATTCAAAAAAACCTTTAACCCGTATTCAAAATTTTCTTTATCATTTGGAGACTTAGGTTCGACACCAAAACCATTGCTTGCACGAATGGCGAAATCATGGGGGAAATACTCGTGTATTTCTACTTGCTCCTTAAGATGACGATTCCAGCCGCGATAGATGATCTCAAACGCGCCAATTTTTAAGGTATCTTTAATTTCAAAAACACCGATTTCGGTACCTTCAGGCAGAATCTGATCGTGTATATATGCCATGGTTTTTATATCTCTTTCTCTAATCTTGTTCAATGGAACTGCTAAAAATTACTGCGGCAGGCCCTTTACAATGTTGTTTGGCGCTCGTTTCCTCGCCTCTATTTGATATATAGCTACGCTAAAATGTATTTTGCTAAAAGAAGTTTTAGTGAAAGTCGCTACACCCGTTTTCTCGTCTCTGCGCACCTTGCATCTGATCGTTCTCGCAACATTTTCGGCAGCCTGTTAGGTCGTAGATTTAAATAGATTGATTTTCTTTAATGAGTTATCTGATTAGATAACCTATCTGACCCATTCGTATTAGACTTGTTCTCGGAAACTAATAAGAGCAGATTTGATTGAAATTTCATTTACTCAAGTATTTCTTTCAAGAATATTTGTGGCTAATCAAAAACAAGATTAACAGGTAATCTTATTTTTCAGATAATAGAGCTTTTCTTATAAATTATCACCCAATTAATCGGGATGTATTCCAAAATACCAAGTAATTTGCATCTTTTTTCAAGTTCTAGAAATTACCCTCCATATTTAAGCAAACCCCGTTTTGATCATTCAGCAATGTGCTTTGCGGCTACCTATCAAACAGGCGACTATGCGATCAAACAGATTACAGATAAATTTGAGTTGCATTATGCTATTGGCGGCGCCTAAGGTTGGGGTGTCTCTTGGGTTTAGTCAGGTTTTTGATTTTTACTTACATTTTTGGAATCCAATCCTGTCGACCCGGAATGATATTATCGCTTTATTACATGCAATTTTGCATGTATAATTTTTTTGCTTAATAAACATGCATATGTATATACGATATGTGACTAAATAGAACTATAAAAAACAATTACCCACACTTGCTAGATCACTGGTTAGCTATTTAACGTGAGTTCGACATAAGAATCACAACCCTACAAGTGGAAGAGCTTGAGTGAATCTGATATTAAGTGAAGGTTTCTTCTCGCGGAACGTGTAAGC
>NZ_FNPJ01000114.1 GCF_900107265.1 Nitrosomonas sp. Nm33
TTCTGCGCCACGCCCAAACGTTTTGATCGCTCGTACTGACAGGCATCGGGATAATCGAGAATATCCTGCCGCAATACATCAAGATCAATCTTGCGTTTGCGAAACCCTTGAGGTTTGCGATCAACATGCTTGATCCAGCGAACAACGCTTGCTATACCTACATCAAACCGCGCTGCCACCTCGGCTATCGTAAGTCCTTCTTTCTCTCGAACAGATAAGACTTTACGGCGAAAATCCAATGAATATGCCATCCTTGCATTATAATCAAAATTATCTGGTTATGCTGTATTATGGGCTAGAGCGATATTGATTCAACAAAATCTCAGCAGCGTTGTCAAATTTATATGGTTGAGGTTCTATGGTTCGATAGTGACATTCTTATGCGTGGGAGTGCTTGTATCGATGCTAATTGAATGATTTTATGCTCAACACATTGATTTTGATCGTACTGCTCATCTCTTTACTTTTCTGATAAATCAAGTCGATGTTAATCTCAAAATCATGAACGATCTCTATTTCACCACGCCAATTGCCCAGCATGTCTGGGAAGCTAAATACCGCTATCGTAAAGATAGTGTAGTTTATGATGCCACGATTAGTGATAGCTGGAGGCGCATTGCCTCTACTCTGGCTGAGGAAGAAAGTAATCGAGAACATTGGCAAGCGCGGTTTTACGACATTCTACAAAATTTTAAATTCTTACCAGGAGGCCGTATCCAGGCCGGCGTAGGGACTGTACACAAGGTTACGCTTTTTAATTGTTTTGTGATGGGTACCATCCCCGATGCGATGGATGGAATCTTCGATGCTCTTAAGGAAGGCGCGCTGACGATGCAGCAAGGTGGAGGCGTCGGTTATGATTTTTCCACACTGCGCCCGCGTGGCACGCAGGCGTATAGCGTTGGTTCAGTTGCATCTGGCCCCATTTCTTTCATGCATATCTGGGACAGTATGTGCGCTACCATTCTTTCGACCGGAGCTCGGCGCGGTGCCATGATGGGAACGTTACGCTGCGATCATCCCGATATCGAGGAATTCATAGCCGCAAAACAGGATCGAACTCAGTTACGGCGCTTCAATGTTTCAGTATTGGTCAGTGATGATTTTATGACCGCGATAAGTAAGGATGAAGATTGGCTGCTGGTCTTTCCGGTCAGTGGGCATGTAATGGGTGGTGAAGTGCTGATGCGAGATTGGCCAGGTTACGAGCAACCTGTTCCGTGCAAGGTATACAAGCGTATTCGTGCACGTGAGCTATGGGAAAAGATCATGCGTGCTACATTTGATTATGCTGAGCCAGGGGTATTGTTTATCGATCGTATCAATCAGCACAATAATCTTTATTATTGCGAGAGGATTCATTCGACCAATCCTTGCGGCGAAGTTCCGTTGCCTCCCTATGGTGCTTGCAATCTCGGTTCTATTAATCTTACGCAATTCGTTCATAAGCCCTTTTCAGAGCAAGCGCATCTTGATATGGAAGGTATTAGCGCAACTGCAAGGACTGCAGTGCGCTTGCTGGATAATGTCATAGATGTCTCGAATTTTCCGTTACCCAGCCAGGCTGTGCAGGCGTATTCTTCGCGACGTATCGGGCTAGGGATCACTGGTCTGGCCGACGTACTGATGATGCTGAATATCCCTTATGGCAGCAAAGCGTCCTTACAGATTGCACAATCAGTCATGAAGACTATTTGTCATGCTGCCTACCAAGCTTCTGTTGATATTGCTCGGGAGAAAGAATCGTTTCCATCCTTCGATCAGGAAAAATATCTTGCCGGTACTTTTGTGCGTTCCTTACCCGAAGCTATCCGCCAGGGCATTGCGCAATATGGCATTCGCAATAGCCACCTGACAGCTATCGCACCAACTGGCACAATCAGTCTTCTTGCGAATAATGTTTCAAGCGGTCTGGAGCCAGTTTTTGATAGTGAATACACGCGGCGTGTATTGGGGTTGGATGGAGGTTACTCGGAATATCAAGTGGTCGATTATGCAGTTGCTTCTTGGCGCAAAGAGGAAGAAAGTAAATCTTTACCTCCGGCGTTTATCAATGCCTACCAGCTTTCGCCAACTGATCACCTGCAAATGCAGGCAGCCATTCAGTCATATGTTGACCAGGCTATTTCCAAAACGATCAATGTGCCGACAGATTATGATTTCGTAGCGTTTCGTAATCTCTATCAACAAGCCTATAGCCTTGGTCTGAAAGGCTGCACGACCTTTCGCCCTAATCCGGTGACCGGCACTGTTCTCAGCAAGATAGAACAAGAACAAACGGCGCCGCATTGTTGTAATTTGGAACGTGAAGCAGATTAAGTTAAAGAACAGACACTGTATGCTTCTATAGTGCTTGGATATAAAATTGATTCATTATCTTGCAGCAGTGAGAGATCCTCAGGCTTTAGGTATATAGGTAACCACGTAACCCGATAAGCCTGCGGCCTGATCGAACTATATCACAGGAGAAAAGCATGGAATTCGGCATCGTGGGTTTAGGGCGGATGGGCGGTAATATGGCGCGCCGTTTTGCCCGGCAAGGCATGAAAATCGCGGTGATGAACCGCTCTTTCGACGTGACCGAGGCGCTGGTCAAGGAAACCGGACACCTGGCCTGTGTTGATTATACGAGCCTGGTTACCGCACTCGAGGCGCCACGTATCGTCTGGCTGATGCTGCCGGCTGGTGAGGTAACGGAAGCGGCATTGTCTGCATTGCTGCCATTGCTGTCGTCTGGCGATTTGATTGTGGATGGCTCAAATGGGCACTACAAGGATGATAGGCCTCGTGCAGTGCACTGTGCACAATTCGGCATAGAGTACGTCGATGCGGGGGTTTCGGGCGGAGTATGGGGATTGGAAAACGGTTATTGCATCATGTTTGGTGGATCGGATGCTGTTGCTGGACGCCTGCAGCCGTACATGCAGGCACTCTCACCGACACCGACGACCGGCTGGCTGCACACCGGTCCAGTCGGTTCTGGTCATTATGTGAAGATGATTCATAATGGCATCGAGTATGGCATGATGCAGGCTTTTGCCGAGGGCTTCGCGTTGATGAAGGATAAATCCGATTTTGCGCTTGATCTTGCTGCAATTTCCGAGCTATGGCGGCACGGCAGCGTAGTGCGCTCGTGGCTACTTGATTTGTCCGCCGAATTCCTGGCGGAGGATCAAATATTTGATGGTATCGAACCATTCGTGGCCGACTCAGGCGAAGGTCGCTGGACGGCGCTGGCTGCAATCGAACAGGGTATTCCGGCGCCGGTCATGACGCTCGCGCTGGCGATGCGTTTCGCAACACAGGGCAAGAATGACTATGCTGCCAGGCTACTCGCTAAAATGCGGCAGGGTTTCGGCGGTCATGCGGTCAAGGAGAATTGAGATGAATGACCCGAAGGAGCGTCAATCGGAGAATTTGCCATGTTCATTCGTGATTTTTGGTGCAACCGGCGATCTTGCCTCAAGCAAGCTTTTGCCAGCGCTGTTTCATCTGGAGGTGGCCACACGGCTGGCGGAAAACCTCACTATCGTTGCTTTCTCACGTCGCGACTGGACTCTTGACAGCTGGCGCGAACACCTGCGTACTATGCTTGCCGACGAAGCCAAGGATAAGCTCGAAGGACCGGTATTCGAGCACTTCCTCGCTCGCTTCCGCTACCAGCAGGGCGACCTTAACGACGTAGAATCCTACCGAGCCCTGGCAGCCAATCTGCCGACTGAATCGGCGTGTTCGCGCACAGTGTTTTATCTTGCAATCAAACCCGCTGATTTCACTGCAGTGATCCAGAACCTCGAAGCGGTTAAGCTCAACCAGCCGCGCGGCATGAGCCGGGTAGTGATCGAGAAACCCTTCGGCGAAGATCTTGAATCTGCGCAAGTGCTGAATCGTCTATTGCACCAGTATTTCGATGAGGAGCAGGTCTATCGCATCGATCATTTTCTCGGCAAGGAAACAGTGCAAAACCTGCTCGTGTTTCGCTTTGCCAACACACTGATCGAACCGCTGTGGAATCGTAATTTCATCGATCATGTGCAGATCACGGTGGCTGAGTCGATTGGCATCGAAAAGCGCGCCGACTACTATGATCGTGCCGGTGCCCTGCGCGACATGCTGCAGAACCATCTCATGCAACTGATGACTGTGGTGGCGATGGAGCCCCCGGCCGCGCTCGAGGCGGATGCACTGCGCGACGAGAAGGTCAAGGTATTGCGCTCGATCCGGCCGATTGCCAAGCGCGCGATCCATGCACACGCAGTGCGCGCGCAATATGCGCCTGGCAACATCGACGGACAGGCAGTGGTGGGTTACCAGCAGGAGGAGAATGTCGAGGCCAACTCCCTCACCGAGACTTTTGTTGCCGTAAAGTTTTACATCGACAACTGGCGCTGGCGTGGTGTGCCGTTCTATTTGCGCACAGGCAAAAGACTGGCGAAGCAAACTTCGCTGATCGCTATTCGCTTCAGGCACCCGCCGCAACAGCTTTTCCGCGAGACGCCGCTGGAATCCATCGCGCCGAACTGGGTGTTGCTGTCGATCCAACCCGAGAAATCAATGCGCTTGGAAATTCACGTCAAGCAGCCAGGCCTCGACATGGATACGCGCGTGATGCAGCTGAACGCGAGTTTCCTTAAAACTGACGAGCAGGCGCTCGATGCTTATGAAACGCTATTACTCGATGTGATCGAGGGTGACCGTTCACTATTTATCCGCTTTGACGAGGTGGAATGGGCGTGGCGGGTTGTCGATCCCATTTTAAGATGTTTAGTCCCACGGTGTGCTGGAGTAATATATAGTCAATTATCGAGGGACATATTATGGGACAGGTACTGCATGGAAGCGCCCGTACGACAGAGGCGGTGCGTCGAGCGATACAACATAGTCAAGAGAGCCTGAAAGCATTGGCAAAACGCCACGGAATTAACGAGAAGACCGTGGCGAAATGGAAGAAGC
>NZ_FNPJ01000112.1 GCF_900107265.1 Nitrosomonas sp. Nm33
GGTCGTTCCTCTATTTTCTCTTTAAGCGGAGGGACAACTACCACTCCGCCTCGAGCCGCTCCTACCAAAACTTCATTAAGAATTTGGGCTTCCTGCTCAAGCGTGGCAATCGCACGGTTACGGAGAGCCCGTTTCGTTCGAGGTGCTTCCTCCTCGCAGCGAGCAACTCTACAGTAGCGCGTGCGCATGCTACACGTCCATCTAATGGAACGTCTAATAGCCTTCGCCGTTTCCTCTAACGACATTCCCGGTTCCAGGGGCAGCAATACCGCTTGTGCCGCCCTCAACTCCTCTGCTGTTTTTGCTGTTCTCAATAATTCCCGGGCCGTTAATAATTGATCTATTCCACTTGCTTTTCTTGCCATGATTTTTTCCTCGTAATTCATGGCTATATTGTTTCATTTCTTCATTTTTCAATGCAAATTGGAATTACATATTCGATAATCAGCAGCGTGACTATTTGTAATAGGTAGGCTTAGCAATAGGCTAAATATTATAAATTTCGCTAATAAATTCATCATTTTTTTGTTTTATTAAAATTTTACAAATCATCATGATTTATAGCGGCACTTAAGCCGAATTTTCTTTGCTTAATTCGGTTACCTTTCTGATATCAGGATCAAGTAGCAAGAACTTTCGATGCGTATTCATGGACAAAATAAAGACACCTTTGCGCGCGAAATTGATACTAATCGTCTTGGCAACAGCAATCAAGGCAGTGAACTGGTTTATTTTGCTGAATATTGGGAATCAAGGGTTATAGAGTATTTACTGACTAGGGGTGAAGCAGAATGACGCAAGAGGTGGCAATCTTATAAATCAATTCATTGATTATCAATAATCATACTCGCAACATGGGTCGACAGTAATTCAGTTGGCTCTTTAGTTGGCTCAGTAGGGTATTGAATGAAAATAGGTCATATGAGAAATGCACACTAGCATACGAAATCAGTGTTTATCTATCGTAGTTCCTTGTTTTAATGAAGGGGATGGTTTAAATGCTTTTTTCAGCAGGCTGGAATCGGTATTAACCGATCTCGGCAAGTATGATTATGAAATTGTTTGTATCGATGACGGCAGCCGCGATGACACACTGGAAGTGCTATGCCGGCATGCAGAACGTAATCCACATATTATAGTTTTAGAATTGTCGCGCAATTTTGGCAAGGAAGCTGCGCTGACAGCTGGCATTGATGCGGCAAGAGGGGATGCGGTGATACTTTTAGATGCTGATTTGCAGCATCCGCCTGAATTGATTGTAGAAATGGTGAGAAAGTGGGAGAGTGGCAGTGATGTGGTTTTAGCCAGACGCAAATCACGGGAAACGGATCATCCTTTGAAGCAGTTTTTTACACAATGGTTTTACCAACTGCATAACTGGATATCTGAGTGCACTATTCCTCGAGATGTTGGCGATTTCCGGTTAATGGATAAGCGAGTAGTCGAGGCATTAAAGCACTTGCCTGAGCGTAGGCGCTTTATGAAAGGTCTATTTGCCTGGGTGGGATTTAGGCAAAGTGTGGTTGAGTTTGTGGTTGAACCGCGCAAGTCGGGGAAATCGTCTTTTACTGTGCGTCGTTTATGGGCATTGGCACTGGAAGGCATTACTAGTTTTAGTACAGTTCCTCTGTCTGTATGGATATATATCGGTTTCTCTGTGGCAATGCTTGCATTGATTTATGGTTGTTGGATCATCATTAAAACCCTCGCATTTGGAATTGATGTTCCCAACTACGTCTCGCTACTAGCGGCAGTACTTTTTCTTGGTGGTATTCAATTAATGGGAATTGGTGTATTGGGTGAATATATCGGACGAATTTACAGTGAGAGTAAGCAGCGACCGGTGTATATCATCAGACAACGTTATGGCGGGAAAAAGCAGGATTCTTAACCGAGAAACTGGGCGGCAATTTATAGGTTTCTCTATGATTGGTGTAGTAAACACGCTTATTCACTTGATGGTTGTCATTGGATTGGTTGAATTGCTTTCTATTCATCCCGCATCTGCTAATGGTGTGGCATTTATCGGTGCTAATCTTTTTTCTTTCTGGGCAAATAGTCGCTGGTCATTTCGGGTTGCAGCAACTCACCAACGTTATATGCGTTTTTTAGCAGTATCTATCATGGGGTTGTTTGTTTCAATTCTCGCTATTAACGTAAGCGAAGCTTCGCAACTGCCCTATCTGGCAGGGGTATTGTTATCTTTTGTTTTCCTTCCCCTGATAACTTTCCTGGCGCACAGAAATTGGACATGGAAAACCTTGGATTGAGGATTAATGTACCCTATTGGGAGCGAACACTCATTCATCCTGCTACTGTGACTGTCCTTTTGGCAGTGATTTGTTTAGGGTTGCATCATAGCGCCTTATCAGGAGGGTGGCGATTCGATGATGGCGCACATTTGTATTTTGCTGCGCTGTATTCACCATGGCAGTATTTTTTTGTGCCTGAAATCATGCGTGAGCAATCATGGGCGCATATTACACCGTGGAACGCATTCTTCTATGAAATAGGGTTGCCCTTTTTTGGATTAAATCCAGCGGGTCATTATGCGCATTTACTGCTTGTTCTCTGGCTGACGTCCGTAGCCACATTCTTTTTATTGCGCTTGTGGCTAACTTCCTTGTTGGCGTTAATGGGAGCAGTTCTATTTCTTGCCATGCCAGCTACCGGTGCAATAGGGCAGATGTTGATGACCGGTCATTACGCTTATGGCTTACTTTTTTCAGTTCTGACATTTTATTTTTTTGCACGCGGTGTGCGTGAGAACAAAATTAATTTTTCGTTACTGTCCGCAGGATTTTATGTTCTTGCTTGTTGGAGCAAAGAGCTGTATGTGCCCATTATTGGCATTCTAATTTTATGGCCGGAGAGCAATTGGAAAGCACGCTTTAGTCATCTTTGGCCAACGTTGTTTGTAGCTTTTCTCTATACCATTTTTCGCCTGTTAGTCTTGCATGGCATTGGTGGGTACGGCAATCCTCCATTAACAGGTACGCTTTCAGTTTCCGATATTTTAGCCGGACTATTTTCTAATCTATTTGGTATGGAATGGAATGGGGGAGTCATCGGAGTTTATCTCTGCCTATTGATATTGCTCGCGATTGTTAGGCAAAAACAAAGATTTAATCTCCTTTTTCTGCTGGGCAGTATAGTCGTTGTTTTCATTCCGATTATACCTATGCTACAGAGAGGCTTCGCTGATGCGATATCCCCTCGGCTATTATTGCTAGCTGGCTGGTCATTGGCTGTATTGATGGCCTGGCTCACGAGTTCAAGCAGGTTGCATACGATGACCTTAATGATGGTGGCAGCAGTTTTCGTTTTTTCTCAACAAAAGATTACTGTTCAAGTTGCCAAGACAGCAAAAGTGATGGAAGAGCAGAGCCGCTTCTTGCTTGAAGAGAAAGAAGGAAGTGTGTTGTTGCCGCTCAATTTTGGCGGCCTTCACTATCTTGAGTCTATTCGAAAAGCAAATATTCTTATGGGCCGGGATAATCCACCTATTTTTCTTCGGGATGAGGAAGAGTTGATAGATTTGGGAGAAAAAGCTGGCTCAGAAGTTTATCAATTTAATGATCAATGCCAATGTATTCAGCTAATGGGACAAGAACGTTATCGGGATCGTGTAGACCGCTTTCGTTCTAGACTGGCGGCGGGCACAGACCAATTTCTAAGTATATTTCTTGAGATTCAAGATCAGGGAGTTCGTAAACTGCTCCGCTGGAAATTTTCAGGCGCTGAAGGAGATCTGAATCTTTATATTCGTGAATATGATGTGCTCTCTCTTCCTCCTTCGGGGGAGCTTATATTTGGATTGGATATTACTGGTCCTATAAAAGAAGATTTACAAGTCTATGTTCACCTCACTTCTCCTGAAGGCTGGATTGCAAGATCTCCTCTTCTCACGATAAACCCAGTAATCACTAATCAAGTCTCCTGGAGCGGAAAATCCGCAGTAGAGTGGCATTCTTCTCCAGTCATTCGCTAGAAATAATCCTTAAGTATTTATACGTATTTACTCACTTTCATAATTAGAGTTAACTAGTATAGAAAATTTATGGATATCTATCTAAATATAATCAATTACTTATTTTAATATGCTGGAGCGTCGATCATTGTGATTATTGACAATAACTTCGATACGCATTCGGGCTGCAGAGTAGAAAAAATAAGGTAACTCAGTAGCTGGATTGCTTCGATTGTAACACTCTCTCGTTTTAAATTGGCATTGACGCTGCACATATACAAAAGGAGATCAATCATGCAGCGATTAGTCCTTACACTTTGCGTAGGAGTGCTTGTAGTTATCGTTCCTGTACCAAGTAACGCCGAGCCAGTAGTGGTGACAATGTGTCCAGCGGTGAATTCTCAGAACCCTGAGCAGAATTTTGCAATTGTTCCTGGTTTTGAGAACTGTAGCACCCACGCTCAAACTAGCTGTGAAGGAAAAAAAAGAAAAGGAAGCTGCGAGCTTTTACCTACTTTCCCAGTTACCGGTTGGAAGATGCATTCTGACAAAAGCGGCAGCAAGGTCACCGCGAAATGCGTTCCGATAGCAGTTTCTGAGAAAAATGATGAACGAATGCTTAAGGTCGTCTCAAACGACAATAAAAGCGGTGTTTTTCTGGAACTACCAAATCTGAAATCTGATGCCAAGCGTATTCACTCAACATGGGTATGGGTCAGGAGCGGTCAAGTTACTATAGCGCGGCAGGGTGGAAATACACGACCTGCATCATCGAGTACTAAAGTAGATGGATGGGAGCAGCTGCGGATCTGTACCAATAAAGCAATGCCGACTGATTCTATCGTTATCAACAATCAGGTGAAGGGATGAAGTAGATTCGAGGTAGATCGGATAGAAATGCGTGGCATTCCTTAGCAAGCAGGCGTAAAAAAGATAGTAGCCTGATTGAGGTGATTAATTCCATTCTAAATCAAGCCTGACTTTGTCGGCTTCTCCTTGCCGTATTATTTATACTGTTTGCGGTTTGCCTTCGCGTCAAGTTTTATTTAGAAAACGTGAGTTCGACATAAGAAAAGAAGTAAAAGGAATCTGAATTCCTTATGATGAAGCGAATTTGGAAAAGAGTTTCATCATTAGAGGAGTCAGA
>NZ_FNPJ01000134.1 GCF_900107265.1 Nitrosomonas sp. Nm33
TACGATGGGCATACGCTTACAGCATCCTTGGAACAAGTTCACAAACTAACGGGTATTGCGCCAAAGGAAGTTTATGTGGATCGGGGTTATAGAGGACACGCGGTGACGGATACGGTCAAAGTATGGATAGCAGGAGCCAGGCGCGGCGTCACGGTGGCGATCAAAAAGAAGCTCAAGCGGCGCAGTGCGGTGGAGCCCGTGATCGGACATATGAAAAACGATGGGCGTCTGGGGAGAAACTTTTTGAAAGGCACAGCAGGCGATGCCATGAATGCCTTACTGTGCGGTGCTGGCTATAACTTGCGCAAGATTCTGCGCCAACTGGCGCTTTTGTGTGCTCGTTTGGGAATCAATATTAATCGGCTATTGATTGGCAATATGCCTAACCTACAACTTAGTAGTTGAGAAAAAGGGTTTTTCAGGGACGACTAGTTAGTCGCCCCTGAAATACTATAGAAGCTAGCATAAATATTGGCATTGAGGGATACTCAAAAGGTATGGAATTTGCCCGAATTAATACTATTGACCCCTAATTTCTGGTGAATTGATGAAGCCGAAGAAGCAGGAATCCACCCTCTGTGATGATCTTTTTCGCATGAGACTGGAGCAGATTACAGCATCCTTGGAACAAGTTCACAAACTAACGGGTATTGCGCTAAAGGAAGTTTATGTGGATCGGGGTTATAGAGGACACGCGCTGACGGATACGGTCAAAGTATGGATAGCAGGAGCCAGGCGCGGCGTCACGGTGGCGATCAAAAAGAAGCTCAAGCGGCGCAGTGCGGTGGAACCCGTGATCGGACACATGAGAAACGATGGGCGTCTGGGGAGAAACTTTTTGAAAGGCACAGCAGGCGATGCTATGAATGCCTTACTGTGCGGTGCTGGCTATAACTTGCGCAAGATTCTGCGCCAACTGGCGCTTTTGTGTGCTCGTTTGGGAATCAATATTAATCGGCTATTGATTGGCAATATGCCTAACCTACAACTTAGTAGTTGAGAAAAAGGGTTTTTCAGGGACGACTAACTAAGTGTACTGAAAATGGATAAGATTAGCAATATTTCAGGAACTACTCACGATTCAGAAAGATCGCCGACTGGAGAAAATCCAAACAATAATATTGTATTCGCCCCACATCGATTGATATGGCATTGATTCTGAAACATGCGCACAAAAATACTACCTAGCACAATTTCTAACAGGTTGTGATCAGCACAACACAAAGACCAGAATTAACGTCACTGATCACACTTTTCAGCAAATCCCTCCACAATATGCCTTAGCAATCCTTGATTGGCATCTTCCACTAAATCAAGCACCATCTCGAATCCATGACTTCCTCCATAATAAGGATCTGCTATTTCCTGATACTTATCCCATTGACTGCTGTAACGCATCAATAAATCAAGTTTGTGACTATATTGTTGTGGGCAACGATCTTGCAGTATTGCAAGATTATTTTTATCCATTGCTAGAATATAGTGAAACTCTTCAAAATCATTTAATTCTACGGTCCGAGCGCGCAACTCCTGCATGTTATACCCTCTTTTCAGTGCTGCTTTTTGTGTACGTCTATCAGGAGGCTCATCGATATGGTAAGCGTGTGTCCCCGCTGAATCGACATAGATCTGCTTCTCCAGACCAACAGCCCTGACTCGATGCCTAAATACTGCATCCGCAGTAGGTGATCTGCAAATATTACCCATACAAACAAAGAGAACTTTAACTTTATTATCTTGCTTCATTTTTGTTTCATTATTCCCAGTTCATTTTGAAAAATAGTTCTAAAAACCTATGAAAACTTCTCTGTAATCGTAAGATGGATTTCATCCTCCAACGAACTCACCTCTCCACCCTGCCGTAGATGGACGGTGCTTACATACCGCTTCCGTAAGGGTGTTCTAAATAAGGATGTTCTAAATCTAGAATATAGAATATTGGTTTTTCCCTTTTCCAGGGCTGCAGAAGATCTCATAAATCTTCATAAACCCACATGACACAGAGCACCCCCACTAGTAACCAGATCATAATAATAATCCCACCTGCCACTCGGCTCACTGGCTTTGCGTCCTGGCTGATTTCTTGGGCCCGTACCCTGCACGCTGCCAGCACTTCTGGAGGAATCAATCTGATAGCCAAGGCAATCCCTAGGGGCAGCAAGACGAGATCATCCAGATAACCAAGAATCGGAATAAAATCTGGAATCAGGTCAATTGGGCTGAGCGCATAAGCAACAATAGCAGCAACGAGAAACTTAGCATACCAAGGAGTAGCAGGATCACGTGCCGCGAAGTAAAGCGCAAGGGTTTCTGCTTTCAGACGAAACGCAAGTTGCTTTAGGTTTAAGAAAAGATTCATAGTCAATATACCATACCAAATGAATAATCACTAAAGGTACATATCGCCATCGGTAAGCCAGACTATTCTCCCAGTTTCCCAATGCTTGTTTGATCCGCACCCTAATTCTGTCGCCCCTGAAATACTATAGAAGCTAGCATAAATATTGGCATTGAGGGATACTCAAAAGGTATGGAATTTGCCAGAATTAATGCTATTGACCCCTAATTTCTGGTGAATTGATGAAGCCAAAGAAGCAAGAACCCACCCCCTGTGATGATCTTTTTCGCATGAGACTGGAGCAGATGTTGGACCAGCGCCACGAGCTGTATCGCCTGGCAGGGAAGATTGACTGGTCTGTAGTAGAAGAGCGGTTTGAACGACTGTATTCAGATGAAGGCCGCCCAGCTATTCCGATCCGCTTGATGGTAGGGCTGCACTACCTGAAGCACACTTTCAACGAATCGGATGAAACGGTGGTGGAACGCTGGGTGGAGAATCCCTATTGGCAATACATCTGTGGAGAAGAATACTTTCGCCACGAATTGCCAATCGATCCCAGCCAGATGACGAGATTTCGTGACCGCATAGGCGAAGCAGGCTGTGAATTCATGTTAAGTCTAACGGTGGTAGCAGGAATTGCCACGCAGACCGTATCAAAGACATCGCTCACAGCAGTAAACGTGGATAGCACGGTGCAGGAAAAAGCGATCAATTACCCGACAGATGCCCGGCTGTATCATAAGGCTGGAAGTGCACTGG
>NZ_FNPJ01000111.1 GCF_900107265.1 Nitrosomonas sp. Nm33
GCGAGAAAAATACTTTCATAACCGCGTATTTGACAGCATCGATACGCTCGAGAATCATTTGGTTAGTGCATTATGTAATCTCGAAAATGCCCCGGATTTAATCAAAAGTATAACCGGCTGGGATTGGATTATTAATGCAGTTTCTAGTGCAAATTAGAATTAGTGATTACTCCCTCTACTCTGACCCACATTAATCGCTGATACCAGACTGCCACGATTTCCCCAGGCATTTCGGATGAAGGATACTACCTGCGCGACCTCTTCGTCACGAATAATTTGCTGAAATGGAGGCATACCGTAAGGTCTGGGGTTTGCTGCAGTAGTAGGTGGATAACCGCCATTCAGCACACTGCGAATAACGTTAGTGGGAATCGTCATAGTAACGCTACGATTACCCGCCAGTGCAGGGTAAATACCTGGTGCCCCCCGACCTGATATGCCATGGCAGTTTTGGCAGTATTTCTCATACAGCTTTTCACCCTGTGCCAAGTATTTCCGGACATTTTCTGGCATTTCCGGATAACTCACTTCAGACAGAGCATTACTCTCAGGTAATGATTTCAGATAAATTGCCATAGCACGTAAGTCATCCTGTGATAAATACTGCAGACTTTGTCTGACAACCGTTCCCATTGGCCCCGATGTCACAGCACGCTGGGATACGCCGGATGAAAGTAATTCAATAATCTCTTCAATAGCCCAATCCATGCTTCCCGCTTCCTGCCGGGAAGTCAGCGATGGCGCATGCCAGCTCGACCCCATGATTTGCCCTCCTCCCGTGGAATCTTCTTGACTTGCACCCAGCACATTTCTGGCAGTGTGACAGGCATTACAATGGCCCAATCCTTGCACCAAATAAGCGCCTCGATTCCATTCGTCACTCTTGCTTTGATCTGGTTCATATATTCCCTGTTTGAAAAAGAGGGTACGCCAGAGATACAAAAGCGGTCTAGAGTTATAAGGGAAGCGGATTTCGTGAGGTGGATTGGATTGCGAAACAGCGGGCACCGACTGAAGGTAAGCAAAAATCAAGTTAGCATCCTCACGTGTCACCTTCGTGTATTCGGTATAAGGAAATGCAGGATAGAGGAGTTTACCATCGCGCGATTTACCCTCATGCATCGCTTTCCAGAAATCCTCTTCGCTCCAGAGGCCGATACCCGTTTCTTTATCGGGCGTGATATTGGGGGTGATAAAAGTTCCAAATGACGTAGACAATCGATACCCTCCTGCAAATGGCTGGCCTCCTTTGGCAGTATGGCATCCCAGACAATTTCCGACACGCGCAAGATACTCACCCTGCGCTCGTCGCTGTTCAGACAGGGCGGCATTTTCAGGAGAAGCATTGACCACGCCGGTGTTAGCTGCCAACAGCAAAGTCAGCATATAGCCAAGAAACAAAAAATCATTTTTCCATTCCCGAGCAATAATAATCATGGTTTGTGTCATCGAACTTCTCCATTTTCCGAAACAATGCTGGCACAACGCTGGGCCATTTCAGGTGAAAGTTGATTAGCTGGCTTTCCTGAAGCAGGTTGGGCAGCTAACCATTTTGCAACAGCATTGATTTCTTCATAGGTCAATTGTTTGGCGATATCTGCCATGCAATTCGCTATTTTTCCTCGAATCAACCCTCCGCTATGCCACCCTCCCAATTGTGCTGTCAAGTAAGCGCTATGCAACCCCAACAAACCTGGCACAAAAGGGACTGTTCCCATCAAATTCTTTCCATGACAGGCACTACATGCTGGTATATTCCGTTTGAGGTCACCTGAGTAAACAAGCTTCTCCGCTAGATTTTCTTCCAGGGGTTGCAGGGTGATAGGCTCTGGAGGAGGATAGGGCAAATCCAATGCTGCAAAATACTGAGCCATCTCTAGCAAGTATTGATCTGACATATTTTCGAGCAAAATAGCCATCGGCTGGTAATAACGTCGACCGTCCCTGAAGTGACGTAGCTGGTTAAAGAGATACCCCTCCAATTTTCCCGCAATACGTGGGTAATACGCATCTCTGTTATGCCTGTCCTCTACGCCGTGGCAAATAGTACAAGCCTTGACACGTTCAGCAAGCGTATCGGGAACATTAACCGATAGCACCTCTACAGCATCTGCCAGACTAGTAAAAAACAATAAGATAATTAAAATAGAATGTTTCATGTCGTTATTTTTATAGATCATCAGTGTCTATGCCATTCACTTTTCTGAAAGATTTATATCAACATGGCACAATTATTCTGGACGAAAGTTTAAAGCAATCCGCAATTCCGGCCAAACTTATCCAAAACTATGTCACAGCTCATTACCAGGCAAGGATTGACTCAGGCACACTGACATTGCTCATTGGTCAGCATAGCAAATTATTATCAAAACTCATGAAAGAGTATGGCACACAATGCGCCCTCTATATCACTGCCTGCAATCCTCATAGCCAACCTCAAGATAGGGAAGCAAATCTCACAGCGAGTAATCAATTATTCGTGCTGCTATCCACACTTTCCAATCACATTTTTTCCGGCAAAAGCTCAGACCCAGCGGGTAAGTGGCCAGCGGAATCAAGCTTTCTGGCATTAGGCATTGATTTTATCGCCTCTAAAACACTCGGCAGACAGTTTGATCAGAATGCCATTGTATGGGTTGATCTTGATGCAATTCCCCGGCTAATTTTACTGCGCTAAAGCTCCACTGCTATCATGCCTCACGAGCGATCGCCTGCTTTAACGTTTCGATTTGAGACTGATTGAGCGTCTCAGTTTTGAGTAATTCTTCAGCAGTCCTCTCAAGAAGCGCACGATTTTTGCGAAGAATACTTATTGCCCGTTCAAGCGCCTGATCCACGAGGACACGCACAGCCGCATCAATTTTGTTGGCCGTATCCTCGCTATAATCGCGACTCAATGGTATCGGGAAGCCCTGCTGCAAGAAAGCAGAACGCTCACGATCATATGCAACATGCCCCAGCGCATCACTCATGCCATAACGCAGTACCATGGCACGCGCCATATCAGTTGCACGTACCAGATCATCCGATGCTCCCGTGGATACTTCATTGAATATCACCTGCTCGGATGCCCGCCCACCTAGCATCACGGCCATTTTATTCTCCAGCTCAACCTGCGTCATCAAAAAGCGATCCTCAGTCGGCCGCTGAATGGTATAACCCAGCGCACCCACTCCCCGCGGAATGATCGATACCTTATGCACTTCATCTGTGCCAGGTAATGCCAGCGCCACCATGGCATGTCCCAACTCATGAAACGCCACGATCTTACGTTCTTTAGGATTGAGCAGACGATTACGCTTTTCAAGACCCGCAACAATCCGTTCGATTGCGTTATTAAAATCCTCCATCGCCACAGCTGAAGCTCTTCGTCGTGTAGCCAGCAAAGCGGCCTCATTGATCAAATTCGCCAGATCTGCACCTGTAAACCCGGAGGTGAGTGCTGCAATTTGTTCTGGTTTGACATCGCTACTCAGTTTCACTTTTCTTAGATGTACAGCCAGAATTTGTTCGCGCCCCGCTTTATCCGGCCGATCCACTAACACCTGCCGGTCAAAACGCCCGGCACGCAGTAATGCGGCATCAAGGATTTCCGGACGGTTAGTTGCGGCCAGCAATACGATCCCGCTTGATGGATCAAAGCCATCGAGTTCAGCCAGCAACTGATTCAGAGTTTGCTCCTTTTCATCGTGCCCGCCCCATGCATAAGAACCACGCGCACGCCCCAATGAATCAAGCTCATCGATGAAAATGATGGCTGGCGCCATTTGCCGTGCTTGTTCGAAAAGGTCACGCACCCTGGCTGCGCCTACACCGACAAACATCTCGACGAACTCTGCTCCCGAGATCGAAAAAAATGGCACCCCCGCTTCACCTGCCACCGCACGCGCCAACAATGTCTTACCTGTTCCAGGTGGCCCCACCAGCAGAACTCCCTTTGGCACCCTTCCCCCCAGCCGACTATAGTCAGCAGGATTCTTCAAAAAATTGATGATTTCCAGGAGCTCCTCCTTGGCTTCATCGACCCCCGCCACATCGGCAAAGGTAACCTTAGTCTCTTTCTCAACATAAACTTTGGCGCGACTCTTACCAATTGACATTAACCCACCGCTCACGCCACCGCTCATGCGCCGAATAATGTACAACCAGACTCCGATAAAAAGTACCATCGGCAAAATCCAAGACAACAAATCGCGCAGCCAGGTACTCTTGATAACCCCGGTATAAGTCACATTATGCTTATCCAGGATATCAGCAAGATCGGACTCAACACGTGTCGTGACAAAATTTTTGATTCCATCGGCGTTGGATTCTTTTAGCGTGCCGTAAATCTGGTTTTCTGTAATCGCCACCTCAGCAACTTTACCTTCTTCCAGTAGTGTATGGAATCGACTATAGGGGATCGGCTCAATCCGGGTATATTGCTCATAAAGATTACGCAAAAACATCATCGCAAGGATAGCAATGACGATGTACCAGAAATTGAATTGTACTTTCTTATCCATTAAATTTTTATCCATAAGATATTTCCTTCTTTATTGGAAAAACGGTTAAAAATCGTGAGAATCAATCAGGCAAACTACGGGCCAGTCCACGCTCAAGCTATATCTTTATGATCTTATCTTATGAAAATAAATCCTATTCATGCTTCTCCAGAATGAAAAAAATAAACTATGATGAATAACGCTTATTATTAGATTTCATATTTGATGCAATGTATTGCATCATTCTGGGAGTTTTACTCTGGCTAGAAACTAGCTCTTATGATTATTTTTTACAAATGCTTACCACAGAGCCATAAATGATAAAGTTCAGTCCCCAGAGTAACCCAATTTTGAAAAACTATTTTCTAATTTAGGTGAAAGCGACTCATTACAGTTACAAAACACAACATTCGAAAAATCGCAGGAAAGCCTGAATTACTACTTATTCTGCACAGCAGAAGAGTTTGGTCAAAATACGTTGACGGGGCTTTGGTTATGATTGTGATATCGTCATCGAAAAAACTGAAAAATTCTTTGCTATGAAGTGGTCCCCAAAAACTGTACAGATTGTTAAGCTCTGACAAAATTAAAAAGGAGCTTAATGACGATGAGTAAGAAGCGCACTCAATATTCGA
>NZ_FNPJ01000110.1 GCF_900107265.1 Nitrosomonas sp. Nm33
CCAGTGCACTTCCAGCCTTATGATACAGCCGGGCATCTGTCGGGTAATTGATCGCTTTTTCCTGCACCGTGCTATCCACGTTTACTGCTGTGAGCGATGTCTTTGATACGGTCTGCGTGGCAATTCCTGCTACCACCGTCAGACTTAACATGAATTCACAGCCTGCTTCGCCTATGCGGTCACGAAATCTCGTCATCTGGCTGGGATCGATTGGCAATTCGTGGCGAAAGTATTCTTCTCCACAGATGTATTGCCAATAGGGATTCTCCACCCAGCGTTCCACCACCGTTTCATCCGATTCGTTGAAAGTGTGCTTCAGGTAGTGCAGCCCTACCATCAAGCGGATCGGAATAGCTGGGCGGCCTTCATCTGAATACAGTCGGTCAAACCGCTCTTCTACTACAGACCAGTCAATCTTCCCTGCCAGGCGATACAGCTCGTGGCGCTGGTCCAACATCTGCTCCAGTCTCATGCAAAAAAGATCATCACAGGGGGTGGGTTCTTGCTTCTTTGGCTTCATCAATTCACCAGAAATTAGGGGTCAATAGTATTAATTCTGGCAAATTCCATACCTTTTGAGTATCCCTCAATGCCAATATTTATGCTAGCTTCTATAGTATTTCAGGGGCGACTAATTATTGTATTTCAGTAGTCTGTTGAAATATCAATGCATAATAAAAAGTGCTTTTGTTTTTTTCTATATATCAGGATCTTTTGCAGATCGAGTTAGGAATACTGACTAATCAGTCAGTAATGAGAGTGCTTAGTGCGTGGATTTGGCACGTTTGCTTCATGTTCCTCATCTTAGACATTGGAGGATAAAAACATGGCTAAAAAGATATGTACACCTGTTAACCACCAAAGCGAATACGACATTACCTCGCGAGATAATTTCAGCCTTGAGTCTTGTGAAGCGATGATTCGCAATACTGCATTTTACTTCGAAGCAAAGCGTGCCTGCACTCTTGGATTTGATCTTGATTGCAAGCTTGTGGCTGCAGTTGAACTTAAGCGCAGCATGCGTAAATCATAGGAGTCAGTATGAAAACCAAATCAAAACCGATAGGAGAATCACTATGAGAACCAAATTAACGATTTGCTTAATTTTGATCACAGTTTCAGCATCGATGCTAATCGGTTGTGAATCTCCTGGCAGCAAGCAAGTTAATCCAGCGGCTGCGGTTGAAATCGATCGTGAAGTCGATATTGCTTTGGCGCAGCTTTTTCAAACGACGCCTGAGGCGAGAGATTTAGCGGCACGTGCGAAAGGTATTCTGGTGTTTCCAAACATTCTCAAGGCAGGATTTATCGCGGGGGCGCAGTACGGAAAGGGCGCTATGCGTAAAGGGCGAATGACAACTGGTTACTATAACATTGTTGCTGCCTCGTACGGTTTGCAAGCTGGAGTACAGTCGTTTAGTTATGCAATGTTTTTCATGAACAATGAGGCACTTAATTATCTCGATAGCAGCGCGGGATTTGAAATCGGTGTAGGTCCGAGTGTCGTCGTTGTGGATGCGGGAGTTGCCAGGACGTTAACGACTACGACGCTCAAGGACGATGTTTATGCATTCATATTTGGGCAGCAAGGCTTAATGGCTGGTTTGGGTTTGCAAGGATCGAAGATCTCCAGGATTACACCTTGAGCAGCTCGAAACTATCAGCTAAAGGAGACGAACTATGAAGAGCAAAATACAAATGAAAATATGGATAACATTTTATTTGATCATCCTGATTGCCCCATTAGGTTGGGCACAGAAGGAATCGCTGGGGGAGTCAGAGCCTTCGAAGATTTCATCAACAAATTTGCCATTAACCGAGGAGCAAGCAGCAGCCAGGGATATGCTTAAGCGCATGGCCGAATTTTTGGCAAAGGCACAGAAGTACAGTGTTAACGTCAAAGCGAGTTATGAAGTGCTACAAGAATCCGGTCAGAAGATTGAATTTGGCGAGAACCGGAAAGTTATCGTAAATCGCCCTAATGGATTGCGCGTAGAAGCGGAGCATAGTGATGGCGAGAAACATTTTGTCCTGTATGACGGCAAGGAAATCACAGTGTTCACTCCGGCAGAGGATGTTTATGCCCAGACAACCAAAATCGGCGGAATTGATGAAGCAGTTATGTACTTCCTCAGAGATCTCGGCATGAGATTGCCACTTGCCATGCTCTTAACAAGCCGGCTACCAGAAGAACTCGATCGCCGCACTCAAACACTCGATTATGTGGAAGATACAGTTGTTGATGGGAAGCCCGTTCATCATTTGGCCGGGCGCACTGAAACGGTCGATTATCAAGTGTGGATTATCAAAGGGGCTAAACCACTGCCACTTCAGATAGTGTTGACTTACAAGAATGTAGAAGGTCAACCGGATTACCGGGCGAAACTTTCCGATTGGAATCTGAACCCTAAGATCAAAAATACCCTCTTTGCATTTACTCCACCTAAGGGGGTGCGGAAGATTGCCTTTGCCGCACAATTGCCCAAAATTGCACATGAAGGACCAGCTAGCGAAGCACAAACAGGAGAACAGAAATGAGAACCAAACCTTACTTAATCATTCCAGTTATCACGGCCGCATTCATTTTTCTTATCAGCACCGTGTATGAGGCTGCCGCCCGTATAGGCGGTGGTGGAGGTGGAAGAGCATCTGCTGGTGGTGCAAGGGCGGGCGGTGGTGGAGCTAGGGCGACCGGTGCTGGTTTTTCCCGCAGTGGGGCCGCAGCAAGCGGCAGTTTCTCATACGGCTCATCCAGAGCAGCAACAGGAAGAGCCGGAGCTCAAGCCGCTTCTGCATCAAGAACAGCCAGTCGATCGCAGGCTGCGCAGACAAGGACCACGAGCCGGGCAGAGACCCGAGAAGGACGCCAGGGAGGTTATACAGAACGCACCGATATTCGCCAGCAGGAACGAACCGCGCGAACGGGGGAACGGACTGAACGGGCAGGGGAACGCACTGAGCGTGCTCAAGCCAGAGCGGATACCAGAGAGAGCTATGCGGGGCGCTATTATGATGATCATGGGCACTACCATGATGATGATGACTGGGATGACGGTGAAGTTGCAGCTTTGGCGATTGGTGCTGCAGCGCTGGGTGCGGTGGGCGGGTATGTAGCAGGTCAATCAACAGCGACGCCATCCTCAACCGTTGTTTACAGTGCACCTCCATCGTCGGGTTATGCTAGTCTACCCTGCGCTCCCTACACGACTGTGGTTCAGGGAGTGACCTACTATCAATGTGGTTCTAACTGGTACACTCAGGCCTATGGGGGCAGTGGCGTTACATATATGCCTGTACCAGCACCTTATTAAGCAATCGATGGAGGGGAGCTGGCTACTTTCGACTAAGTAGATTAAGCATATTGGAAGATCAAATCTTTTATTGGGTTGGGGTAATATACCGACTCCTGATGTAATCGACTAAAAAGCTTGCTGCCACCGGTGAGTTACCTTGAAGCCTTCTGGTCGCACTGTTCTCATTTATTGGCCACGAACTCGAATGAGTAAGCTTTATCGGTATGAAAGCTTAAGGATAGTTCGTTTTGCAGCAGCGATGTTTTTCCTGGTTGCTTTAGATGCTAAAGGGCAAGTCATCGAACCGCGTACCTATACTAATGCGCCTGTAGGACTCAATTTTCTAGTTACAGGCTATAACTTTACGCAAGGTGGCGTGGGTACCGATCCAGCTCTACCAATTGAGAATACCAAGGTTGAGATTCATTCTACATTTTTTGCTTACGCTCGCTCCTTAGATTTCTTTGGCAAGTCCGCCAAATTCGATGTGGTACAGCCCATTTCTTGGGCTTCGGGCAGCGTCACGGCTAAGGGTCAATTTCGAGATCGAGAAGTATTTGGACCTGCCGACACAAGATTTCGCTTTTCAGTCAATTTCTTTGGCGCGCCTGCGCTTTCTATGAAAGATTTTGAAAATTATCGACAGGATACGGTTATCGGCGCCAGCGTAGAGGTGACTGCGCCTAGCGGTCAGTATAACGAAGACAAGCTTCTCAATATCGGTAACAATCGCTGGTCGTTCAGGCCAGAGATTGGAATTTCCAAGAGTCTGGGGCCTTTGATACTGGAGCTTGCCGGAAGCATTCAGTTTTACACAGCAAACAACAATTTTCTCGGTAGCAGAGTTCGCGAGCAGGATCCTGTCTATTCTCTGCAGGGACACCTTATCTACAGTTTTGGAAATGGTATCTGGTTTGCGGTAGATGGCACCTTTTTCACCGGTGGGCAGACCATCGTGGACGGTGTGAAAAGTGGCAGCAAGCTAGAAAACTCACGGGCAGGCGTGACGCTTTCGCTACCTGTGAACCGATATAACTCGGTCAAGCTTTTCTTCAATACCGGTGTCTCAGTTCGTACTGGCAGTGATTTCAACGCGGTTGGAATTAACTGGCAATATCGCTTTGGTAGCTGGTAGCGATATAAATTGAGACATCGGAGAGCAATGATATATCCATGACTTTTTTGAATATTGCACTACAAACTCATTGCAAGGATTAAGTGCTTTACAACTACGCACCGAGAACATATCTAGTCGCCCCTGAAATACTATAGAAGCTAGCATAAATATTGGCATTGAGGGATACTCAAAAGGTATGGAATTTGCCGGAATTAATACTATTGACCCCTAATTTCTGGTGAATTGATGAAGCCAAAGAAGCAAGAACCCACCCCCTGTGATGATCTTTTTTGCATGAGACTGGAGCAGATGTTGGACCAGCGCCACGAGCTGTATCGCCTGGCAGGGAAGATTGACTGGTCTGTAGTAGAAGAGCGGTTTGACCGACTGTATTCAGATGAAGGCCGCCCAGCTATTCCGATCCGCTTGATGGTAGGGCTGCACTACCTGAAGCACACTTTCAACGAATCGGATGAAACGGTGGTGGAACGCTGGGTGGAGAATCCCTATTGGCAATACATCTGTGGAGAAGAATACTTTCGCCACGAATTGCCAATCGATCCCAGCCAGATGACGAGATTTCGTGACCGCATAGGCGAAGCAGGCTGTGAATTCATGTTAAGTCTGACGGTGGTAGCAGGAATTGCCACGCAGACCGTATCAAAGACATCGCTCACAGCAGTAAACGTGGATAGCACGGTGCAGGAAAAAGCGATCAATTACCCGACAGATGCCCGGCTGTATCATAAGGCTGGAAGTGCACTGG
>NZ_FNPJ01000109.1 GCF_900107265.1 Nitrosomonas sp. Nm33
TCTGACTCCTCTAATGATGAAACTCTTTTCCAAATTCGCTTCATCATAAGGAATTCAGATTCCTTTTACTTCTTTTCTTATGTCGAACTCACGTTATTTTAGTAATTCTAATTCTTATCAAGAATATAGGTATATTGAAAATGTGCAATCAATCTAGCGTATTTTCATTACACTGAGAGCCTTAAATCAGTTAATGCCGCTACTAAGTCATCGATCTTATTGATCCAGTCAGCTTGTGCGGGAAACCATTTTTAAAAAAATATTAGGAGCTCAGGTCGAATGGTGTCGATCCTTCCTCATATTGAACCAATAGATCAGAGCTAACTAGTCTGTTTTCTATAAGAGTATTGGCATAATAAGACATTGCTGATTGCGTCGTTTCTGAGTTGCTTGCAAAATGCGAAATTTGAATCGATAGCCGTGCGCATTGCTCATGAAACAACTAATTTACCGTTTACCATTGTGTGTCCTACTTATTTTTACCCTTTCCAGTTGTTTGTCGCCTATTACGCTCAACCGCGCAGTAATGGCGTATGATGAAGCGGTTGTCAACGCAGATGCCAAGCAATTATTAGTTAACATTGCCCGGGCTCGACATCATCAACCCCTTCATTTCACCCGAGTATCGGCTATTGCAGCTACTTTCGATTTTAGGGCGAATGCGGGTGCTACTCCTGCGTTAACGGGTAATCAGGGCGGCATGCTGGTACCAATATTTGGCGGTAGTGTTTCTGAAAACCCTACTTTCAGTATTGATCCGATCGCGGGTGAAGAATTTACTCAACGACTCCTTACACCGTTTAGTCAACATAAGCTTACTCTGTTACTTCGACAGCACTTTGATGTTGATCTTATGCTGCGGATGCTGGTGCAGGAAGTAACGTTGCAGAATTCAGAGCAGCCGATTACCCTTAATACTGAGGGACGGGATAGTCATCGTCGCTTTCCTCCTGCTATCCAGCTTACCGAGGAGCAAGAGCAGCACCCTCGCCTCCGGCAACAAAGATATTTTCAAGAGATTACTTATTATAACAGCCCATCGGATAGTGATGGCTACGAGATGTTCCGTCGCGTAGTGCTCCATCTCTCAGCCATTCAGGATCAGAAGCAGCTGTATGCAGAGCCGTTGACATTTGAGCGTAGCTGGACTATCCCTGCGAGCGCCGTTTCAGCAGAAGGTTTTCAGTCTTTACAAAAAGAATTTACTGTTCGCTACAATCAGGAGGAGGGTACGTATACGCTTAGCAAGCAAGTGCTGGGACCTGTTCTTATTACTAACTATGATCCTGATACTCTGCGTTTTGACGAAGCTGAAGATTTGTATGATTTGATCAATCCTGGGATGGATAACGATGTTATCTTTGATATCCGCCCAGGCTATATTGGTGGAGAATGGCCTCTCAGAGGTTTTTTCCGGTTAAGAAGCTTTCATGCGATTCTCAATTTTCTCAGTCACTCGCTAGAGGAAGAACCGGAGTATCATGTAGAAAAAGATCCGCGCACCCCTCCTGTTGCCAGAGATGAAAATCCTATTAATACCATGAAGATTTTCGTATCAAATAAACCGATTACAAATACCGAGTTATCAGTTCGCTCGCATGGTCAGTATTATGCAATAAATACTGAAGGGCCGGATGCGCATTGGAATCAAAATGCGTTCCAATTGCTTTATATTCTGTTTCAATTGACTGTTACTGATGCAAAATCTGTCGCTTTGCCTATTACCATTGCCAAATGATCATTTTGACCAGGTGATTTGAACGTGCTTATTTGTAAGAAGTGTAAGAAATACAGGTTGGGTATACAATGAAAAAACCGGCCTTAGCACTGAGTCGAATAAGTGATGACGCAATGTTTAATGATTTTTCTTGGATCGTTAGAAATAAGCTGATCACTTACTTGTTCAATAATGAAGGCTGATATCTCACCAACTCATATTCAATGGAGACCGTATGAAATTGATTTTATTTCTGGCACTAATCCTAAGTACTCATGTATATGCTCAAGATAGTCATCAGCATCATCATGGTGGAACACACAATGGCGATCACCATGGGGGTATGTATAGCCATGATCATGGTCAGAAGGTGGATGCAATCACACTCAAGCTGTTCTTTGAGCCACTGCCTGACTCAATTATCGATGAGAAAAAAAATGCGGCTTTAATCAAACTCGGCCGTATTCTTTATATGGATCCGAGGCTTTCAGTCAATGACAAGATTGCATGTAACTCCTGTCATTTGCTTAATAAGTTTGGTGTAGATAATGAACCGACCTCGCCAGGTCATGAAGGTAAACGCGGCGGCAGAAATGCTCCAACTACCCTTAATGCAGCGCTACATATTGCCCAATTCTGGGATGGGCGCGCGAAGGATGTGGAAGAGCAGGCGCTTGGCCCTATCTTGAATCCAATTGAAATGGGCATGCCGAGTGAAGCATCTGTTATCAATAAATTAAAGAAAATCGATGAATATAAAGAACTTTTCCCACAAGCTTTTAAAGACGAGAAGGAACCATTCCAATACAAAAATGTTGGTAAGGCAATTGGTGCGTTTGAGCGCACACTCCTGACACCCTCCCGCTTCGATGATTTTCTCAAGGGTAACG
The DNA here is from genome assembly GCF_900107265.1 of Nitrosomonas sp. Nm33. Classification (GTDB taxonomy): domain Bacteria; phylum Pseudomonadota; class Gammaproteobacteria; order Burkholderiales; family Nitrosomonadaceae; genus Nitrosomonas. Next base: position 2,608 of record NZ_FNPJ01000109.1, read on the forward strand.
AAAATGCACTGAAAGAGGATGAAAAAAGAGGTCTGAAAAAATTCATCGATATGGGATGTGTCCATTGTCACAATGGCGTAACGATTGGAGGGAATTCCTTCAAGAGATTAGGCCTTGTCGAGCCCTATGAAACGAAAGATATGGGGCGCTATGAAGTGACCGGGATCGAGATTGACAAGAAAGTATTTAAAGTACCCAGTCTTAGAAATATCACCAAAACAGGCCCCTACTTCCATGATGGCTCTGTTAAAACACTGGATCAAGCGATTCGGGAAATGGCAGAACATCAACTCGGTCAAGAAGTTGATGATGAGTTTGTCAAAGATGTGAAAGCATTCTTGGGATCATTGACAGCTCAGGATATGGAGTAAGATCAAAAATACTTTACAAGCTAATAGAATGATATAGGTATTGGGGATAAGGTAAGGCGCAGTACTTTCCTATACCCCCAAAACCGTAAGATCCACTACCTTTCCAGGTTTGTTTATCCTTGTCAGTTTGTGTAGTACGTTGATCAAACGGAAGTTGATTGACTTCAGGTGGTGCGGCTGTGATGCGCATAAATCCCTCACCTAGAATCAGGTTCCTCAAAGACTTGATCAAGTTTTCTGTAATTTAAGTCCTTCTGCTATCAGTACTGCATTATTGAGTAAAAAATCAGCAAGGAAGAAAGTTTTTGTGACATCTGAATGATACCTTTCACTGAGCATTTTTTGCTTTGTGCCCCATGGGTGTTCATGTATTTTTATCCTATTTTCCTCAGTTAAACCTATAAAAATAGCCGTAAATGTAGTACTGTAAAGGTTTTGCGGTTGAATGAAGGAATCACCCAATGGGTGAAAAAGATTTTGAGGAAAAAGGAGTGGTAAAGGCGGTAGACAGCGCTTTGCAGAAGATGGGGCAAGCTGCACAGGAGTTGTGCTTGTCTACCCCTGGTGGTCGATTTCATGTACGCTGGGATGAAAACGGAAGTGCTACAGCCATGGGTCAATTGGCATTTTTTGCCGAGTTCTTGGAAGTTACCGGATTATTTTCCCGCTGGGCGGATGGGTGTTCTCTTACCTACACCAGTCCAAATGTACCTAAGGTGGTTGATATACTGGGCACATGGTTGTTGTCGATTCTGGATGGGCAGCGGCGTTATGCGCACATAGCCGGGCTACGTGGCGATGAAGTTGCACCTGAGATACCTGGTATGGGCAAGATTGTCAGCGATGAGAGCTTACGCCGTGCGCTGAGTGCGCTTGCACCCGGCTTACCCAAACGTTGTGTTGGAGCACAACGTGCTGCCTGCCTGGCCCAGGTAATGAAGAGCGCGATCTGGATGGACACAGCGCTAAGTGAGAGTACTCGTGAGGCCTTGAGTACTGCTTGGATTCTTGACGCTGATACCAGCGTCAAGCTGTTGTATGGCCGCCAAATAGGTGCTGAGATTGGCTACAATCCCAGGAAGCCAGGGCAACCAAGCCACACTCTGCATACTTACTGGATCAGCAATGTTCGGCTGGTGCTTGATGTTGAAGTGCAAAACGGTAAATCCCATGCTCCCAAACATAGCCTACCCCGTCTGCGGCAGCTGATCGAAGGGCTTGCTCCTGAAAAGCGTCCCACGCTGGTGCGTGGTGACAACGCTTTTGGCAACGAAGGAGTGATGGCTGAAATGGAAGAGATTGATCAGCGTTATTTGTTCAAGCTTCGCCAGACTGATGGGATTAGGCGTTTGATCGAGCGGAAATGGCAGCAAAATCAGTGGCAGAATGTAGGGCAAGGCTTTTATACAGTGGAGGACGAGCTCCGATTGGCAGGCTGGAGTCGCGCGCGACGAGTAGTGGTGCTGCGACGCCAGGTCAAAGGCAATCTGGCAGCCGAGGTGAACTCTGATGCTCAACAGAGAACGCTGCACTTCGTTGACCATTCAGACAAGATTAAACTCTGGGAACATACTGTACTGGTTACCAATGCGGACTACTCCCTAGAAGCTTTTGGTCGGCTATACCGCGATCGAGCAGATTGTGAAAATGGCTTTGATGAATTGAAGAATCAATGGGGCTGGGATGGTTATACCACCCATGACCTGGAACGCTGCAATCTCTCAGTACGGGCAGTCGCACTGATCTACAATTGGTGGAGTGGGTATGTTCGCCTGGCACACCCCAGAACGCACCTGGAAGCAATTACGAGTCGCCCTATGCTGCCAAGCGGTGTTGCTCGCCTGACTCGGCATGCAGGTCAATCTCGTCTATTGCTGACGTTGGCTCATGAAGCCGGGAATCAGATCAAAGCAATGATCTCCAATATCCGCAACGGTCTTGACTCAATTCTGGCAAATGCGCCTCAGTTGTCAAAAATGGAGCGATGGCCTACTTTGGTACACTACATTGTCAACAAAATTATTGCTGCCAGATCAGAAAATCCTCCAGTTCTCAATTCGCCAACTTTTCATTTGGCTTCCAGCTCGGGTTAAAAGAGGAATTTAGGTTTATTGCTCTTTCTGCAAGATAATTTCTAATTCCATTTCTAAATAAATAATACGACAAGGAGAAACTAACAAGTCAGGTTTAATTTAGAAGCTGTTTGGAAACTCCTGCTCTAGGTTAATCGCCTCGACATAATACGGGTCATAGCGATGTGATATGTGTTGTCAAATATGGAGTCCATATGATTAAGCTGCGAGTTGATTTGCATAGTATCGCTGTGTAAATTCTGCTGGCGATAGGTAACCTG
>NZ_FNPJ01000115.1 GCF_900107265.1 Nitrosomonas sp. Nm33
GGTTCCAATCAATCAACTGATCAATTTGGTTTAGAAAATTGCCTTTGCGGGTGCGGCGAGTAACATCAAAATCTGAAAAACTCATATAAATTACCTCAACAACATGATTTGATGAGTAATTATCCCATCTCATCAGCTAAATTTGTTTCTGACCGTGCAAAGTTCTCGCTCTATTTGAGCACTGGGATTTTGATTGCTGTATTGGATTTACATACCGGCTAGTATAGAAGATCTGTTTAACGGGGAATTGTAGGTAATGCGATGGATGAAAGGGTGACAACAGATCTAGTTATCCAGGCATTGTTTATCGTAACTGATAGAAAACTACTGGAAAAGGAATTAGCTCTACACTTAGATAATGCCAGAAGTCAAAGAGACAATGAAGCATGTTGCCTATCAACTGTTTGCAGCGACGTTATCTTCGTTAAAAAACTGTTTTGCACAATTTTACTGTATGTTTTGCGTCTAATTCAGTCAATCAATGTCAGATTGAATAAAGATCAATTATTGAAGCTGTAAGATCGAGTTTGAGCTACTACAACTAATCTTAAGCATGAGAAGATATAAAAAGTGCACGTCACTGAAGAAACAGTACAACTTAATACAGTCTTTCCTAATTAAAAATAACAAATGCTTATACCTAGTTCTCTAGCCACATTTCAACTTAGAATATTAAAAGTATATGTCGATGCAGGTTTTGATTTGTCATCAGCACTTGATAGATCAATAAAAATAATTGATGCTGCTGTAGTTCTTCTTAATGAAGACGTTAATGCTGCTTTAGAGCAAGCAGAAGAAATGGCAAGAAACGATGCCAAGAAAAATCCTCCTAAACAATTATTAATGTAATTGTTTAGATGTATTAGGGCTTCCGCATAATGCTTTCTCATTCCAGCAACTAGTACAATTTCTGTACTAGTTCAACAAGCATTATTTATTTTCAACAACCTCAAACCTAGATTAGCACCTCTCAGTCAAATCCCAAGCATATAACTTCTCCAAATCCTGCCAAACCTGATCTAATCCGCTGTTGAAACTGTCTTCGGTTGCGCTGTTAAGCGTTTCAGGAATTCCTCTTTCGTCTCGTGCGCCAGGCTTACTAAGTGAAGACGCTTTGGAGTAGGTAGAATGAACACGATACTATCGCGCTTCCACGGGGCGCCGATAGTGCACCGGATGACTACCCCCATGCCCGCCCCCCGAAAGCGCCCCACTTGCGGCCAACTATGCACGCCTGAGGGGTCAATTTGCGCCCTACTCATCCCGGAACCGATGAAAAGCGGCAAATGCATCTGCTCAAGCAGGTGTTCGATATTGACATTGAGTATCGTCCGCATTGTAGTGTAACCTTGAAGACCTTTGCCGTTACCCTAGAAGCCGACGCAAGCTTGACTAATACTGCATTTCTAGTAAAAAGACATTTATTTTTCCTATACACAGCCTATGCTCACTCTAAATCTTGATTACTCTTGGATAACCCTATGAACACCGACAGCAGCAATCCGAGGCTAGCGGTATTGATTGATGCAGACAACACATTCAAAGCGATCGATATACTTGATGAATTGTTTGAGGAAATATCAAAATTCGGAGATGCGAGTGTGAGGCGCATTTATGGCGACTGGACACAAAACCAACTGAGCCGTTGGAAGGAAATTCTGCCTAAACATGCCATCCAACCCATTCAGCAATATGCTAATACCAAAGGCAAGAATGCAACGGATAGCGCGCTGATTATTGATGCTATGGATCTGCTCTATACAGCTCCTCTGGATGGCTTCTGTATTGTTTCCAGCGATAGCGATTTCACTAGATTGGCGATTCGATTTCGCGAATCCGGTAAACTGGTCTATGGTTTTGGTGAGAAAAAAACACCAGAATCGCTGCAAGCCGCTTGCAATGAATTTAAATATTTTGAAATTCTCTCGCAAAATAAGCAGGTCGACAGTGAAAATAGCCTTGCGACACTAGCAATAGACACTTCCGGCAAGTCAAAGGTGGGACTGGAAACGAAAACTCAAAAATCTGTGGCATCTTCGAGCGAATCTGCAACTATAACCGTTACCAAAAAAAGCCCCAAGGAACTGGCGAGAGACACTAAACTGATTTCATTGATTCGTTCCGCAATTGAAGCGCTTTCCGATGAAGACGGTTTCGCTCACATGGGAGAGGTGAAAAAACATATCGTGAAAAACTTCTCGGCATTCGATTCGCGTAATTACGGTTACTCAAAATTCAGCGATCTCATCAAGACCATTGGTTTGTTCGAAGTAGATACTCAGAATCAACGAATTAAGGATAAGAGGAAAAAATAAGTAAGACTCTGGTTCTATATCACTCATAAGATAGGGTTATTCGTGGGAGGGAACTGATTGGTATGAATGGTACTGCACTTGTAGTGATCCGGAAAATGATCCATTGCCGATTAATATTCTCTTCTGTTGTATATTTACAAAAAATAAGCTTTTTCCACTATAAATGTTTGAAATGCTCAAGGGTTATTGGTGATTAAATTTATATTCTGCTAGATTCTCAACCATTTTTTAAACCACTAACAGCAGCATCTTCCATGAACAAGACTGAGCTAATTGAAGCAGTTGCAACTCGTTCCAATACAACAAAAACTCAAACCGCTGCCATGCTTAATGGATTATTGGATATTATTCAAAAAACTCTGGCTGACGGTAATGGTGTCCAGTTAGTGGGGTTTGGCACCTTTTCCATTACAGAGCGCGCAAGCCGCGAAGGTCGCAATCCAGCAACAGGTGCATCCATAACGATTCCTGCCAAGAAAGTCGTCAAATTCAAGTTAGGCAAAGCTTTGTCAGATTCTGCTGCAGCTGTAAAGCCAGCACCTGCTTCTAAATCAGGCAAATTCAAACCAACCGGGAAGAAGAAATAAACCTAAAAACCGCAGTTGGACGGGGTGAAGCGTGTGGTGGTCCAGATGCGAAGCAAGGCACGATGAGGCCGCAGGGCCGTTCCCTGCAACGAAGAGCAACGCCGCATTCGTGCCTGGAGCGACACATGATGCTCCTCTAGCGGCCTCACCATTCTGGTGAATGAGAAAATTCCAGGAATGCCTCTATATGTCATGGACTTAGCTCTCCAATCAAGCGGTCAACTGCGGTTTTTAGGATAAATCAAGTTTAATAAGCTTTGCACGCCGAGAGAGGCGACGCGCGGAGGTTCTATGTCGTCACCGAAGAAACGCCTCTGGATTACCGCTGGATACACGACTGATGGTTCCGGTTGGTGAGAGTGAGCGATAAGGCGAAGTCACGTTGACCTTAGGCAAAGTGATCTCTACATTACTGCCCATCCACGGGACAACGAAAGGGCACGGGATGACTAACCCCCATGCCCACGCGACAACCGTCCCACAACGGCCAACTATGCGCGCCTGAGGGGCCAGGTTGCGCCCTACTCACCCCCCAAAACTGAGTAGTGCGGGCTGACCGCACCCGACCGTCGCCTAACCCGTCTTGCGTTTCATCTCTTCCTCGATCTTGACCAACGCGGTGAGCGGTCGAAACCCATGCGGGGCCTGCATTTCCGAACGCCACCTATGCAATCGCCTTTCCAGATTTCATGGCCTAATTCCACCTGCTATGACGAAAATGTCACGGAGCTATGTCATTAGGAGTAAGTACCTCTGGTGGTTTGATACAGCTAATGGGTTCGCCAATATCGCCACTTTTTACCTTTATTTCTTCTTCATCTCGTAAATACGTTTTACAGGGATCGGTTGCGCATCCAGTGATACCGGCAATAAGTATGCCAATTACGACTGTCATTCTTATCATTCTTTCTCCTTTCTGGGTGAGGATTAACAGCTACTCTAACGCACGCGACCTAACGCCTAGCTAAAGTGGGACGTAGCGAAGCAAATCGTCCCTTTCAGCATCGTATTAGGCATGTGCCACAATTTGTTTAGCCGCCTGAGCAGAGAAACCCACATACTGAAGTTCATTTTCAAGCTCTTGCTCTGTATTAGACTCCACTTCAATTGTGTCATTCACCAAGTTGTGTTGTGGAGCAATCTGCACCCACACCACCTCCGGAATTGCGGGGGAAGTGACGGGAACACCCGTGCAAACGAGTGTTCGATATCGACAGAGCATTGCTCGCACTGTGGCAAATCCCTGAAATTAGTCGCTACCATCTTGGAATCCGGAGCAATCCCTCAGATTCTTGACCATCTCGCCTTGCCCGCATGAACTCCGTCTAGAGCACCTACATAGTCGCCCCTGAAATACTATAGAAGCTAGCATAAATATTGGCATTGAGGGATACTCAAAAGGTATGGAATTTGCCAGAATTAATACTATTGACCCCTAATTTCTGGTGAATTGATGAAGCCAAAGAAGCAAGAACCCACCCCCTGTGATGATCTTTTTCGCATGAGACTGGAGCAGATGTTGGACCAGCGCCACGAGCTGTATCGCCTGGCAGGGAAGATTGACTGGTCTGTAGTAGAAGAGCGGTTTGACCGACTGTATTCAGATGAAGGCCGCCCAGCTATTCCGATCCGCTTGATGGTAGGGCTGCACTACCTGAAGCACACTTTCAACGAATCGGATGAAACGGTGGTGGAACGCTGGGTGGAGAATCCCTATTGGCAATACATCTGTGGAGAAGAATACTTTCGCCACGAATTGCCAATCGATCCCAGCCAGATGACGAGATTTCGTGACCGCATAGGCGAAGCAGGCTGTGAATTCATGTTAAGTCTAACGGTGGTAGCAGGAATTGCCACGCAGACCGTATCAAAGACATCGCTCACAGCAGTAAACGTGGATAGCACGGTGCAGGAAAAAGCGATCAATTACCCGACAGATGCCCGGCTGTATCATAAGGCTGGAAGTGCACTGG
>NZ_FNPJ01000107.1 GCF_900107265.1 Nitrosomonas sp. Nm33
TACGATGGGCATACGCTTACAGCATCCTTGGAACAAGTTCACAAACTAACGGGTATTGCGCCAAAGGAAGTTTATGTGGATCGGGGTTATAGAGGACACGCGGTGACGGATACGGTCAAAGTATGGATAGCAGGAGCCAGGCGCGGCGTCACGGTGGCGATCAAAAAGAAGCTCAAGCGGCGCAGTGCGGTGGAGCCCGTGATCGGACATATGAAAAACGATGGGCGTCTGGGGAGAAACTTTTTGAAAGGCACAGCAGGCGATGCCATGAATGCCTTACTGTGCGGTTCTGGCTATAACTTGCGCAAGATTCTGTGCCAACTGGCGCTTTTGTGTACTCGTTTGGGAATCAATATTAATCGGCTATTGATTGGCAATATGCCTAACCTACAACTTAGTAGTTGAGAAAAAGGGTTTTTCAGGGACGACTAACTACATCGCCATCCGTGAATACAGCTCCTGCGTTGGGGTTATTAATGAAATACTGTTCTATTCGCGCAATCTTGTCTGGATACCAGCTATCATCCTGGTCACACAAAAAGATAATGTCTCCACGACAGGCGCGTATCGCGTTTTCAAAATTGCGTGTCGAGCCGAGTCGCTCGCTATTCCTCAAGAAACGTACCGGAAACGGAACACTTCGTGTGAATTCATGAACAATAGTTGAGGTCGTATCGACTGAGGCATCATCAGAAATCACCAACTCATCTGGCAACCGGGTCTGACGTGCGATACTGCCAAGTTGTTCACGGAGGTAACGCTCGCCGCTGTAGCTTGCCAAGGCAATAGATAAGGAGAGCTTTGGTTTCATGCTTATCTGAGGTATTTCCAGTCTTATTTTGATCCAAACTTACAGATTGGAGCTGAGGCTTACTATTATGGAGGAGAAAAATCATGAAACAGAGTAGTTTCGTTATGCTATTTCGATTTCGTTAGTTTCCTTGAACACAAATGCTGATGTTTTGAATAATGACAGCTAGTCTTCCAACCAATGCGAAGCCTGCCCCTAGTTCAGATCGTAGACCCAACTAATGTACATGCTTCTGACCGCAGCATCAAATTGATCAGTGCTTGCCAACGGTTGAAGAATCAGATTTATTTGGGTGTTGCAAGCAATTTAAACTCTATGCTGAACAATTATTCAAGAATATTCCAAAAAGCAAAAATAGCTTCCCTGAAATCGTTGAGTTACTTCATCGATCGATATAAAATCCGCGATGAAAATATGTTGTAAGTATATTTGAAGGGGCACGAGCTGGCCAGATAAATGAGCATTTTAGTGTGAGCTACGCTTTTGTGACAAGGCAGAAAATAAAGGGTGAAAATATCAAATTTAGGGGTAGGTCCCGTTATGCGCTTACTTTATCTCCGGGGATTAGCATTGATGTTATAGACATAACCTGATTCCGGATATTCATTATCAATCAGGTCACGAAACTAAGATTAGAGAATGTGGATTCATTCTTAAGGATAAAAAATGATAAAAAACACAACTACCATTTTAGGCAAATCAAGTATTCGATTTTTTCTAGTTTTTACTGTTTTTTTCATTATCAATGGCTGTGCACAAAAGGGCGCCTATCGAACCGATTTTACACCTTGCACATTTAACCAATCGGATGATTGTGCGCAAAGCGCCATCCAGCATCATGCACCCGACCAGGCAGCAGAATATCGCCTGGGCTTTGTTGAATTTGATGATCAGGGTCAGTTACATCAGCGTAAACAAATGGAAGCGGTGCTCGACAATTATTATCCTATTGCAGCAAAAGATGATGTGTTGCTGATTCTGTTTATCCATGGTTGGCATCATGATGCGAGACCCGGTGACAACAATATTCAGGAATTTCGAAAATTGCTGGAAAAAATTGCACGCATTGAAAATGCCAGTGCTAATCTTAACAATCATACCCCTCGCAAGATATTGGGTTTGTACGTAGGGTGGCGCGGTGAATCAATTGAAGTTCCAGTACTCAAGGAAACTACATTCTGGGAGCGCAAAAATACAGCTCATGAAGTTGGTTTGCAGGGTGTCACCGAGTTATTACTAAGACTGGAAGAAATTGTTAATGTTAAAACCGGGATGGAAACCATTGTACCCAAACCCCGTAATAGTCGCTTCATCGTCATTGGCCATAGTTTTGGTGGTGCCGTACTGTATACAGCTTTGCAACAAGTGATGGCCGATCGTTTTGTTGATAGTCGCCCGAACAAAATCTTTAGCGATGATGCCAAGGGTTTTGGTGATCTGGTGGTACTGATGAATCCGGCATTTGAAGCAATGCGTTTTGCTACCCTTTATGACATCTCGCAACAAAGTTGCCGTCACTATTTTCCTAGCCAGTTACCGCGTATGGCGGTTCTGACCTCGGAAAAAGATTATGCAACTCGTTATGCTTTTCCGATAGGCCGTTTTTTCTCAACCATTTTTGAAACCCATACAACACTCAAGCGGCATCATTGCACTGCGTCTGGACCAAAAGAAATATTCATTGATGAAGGCGAAGCTGATCGCAATACAATCGGTCATTTCGAACCCTATCTCACTCACGAGCTGGTACCTGCCACCACAAAACAATTACGTGGCAGTGATTTCAGTTACCGTCAGCTGCAAAACACTTGGTCAAAACAAACTCATGAAGGTACCTTGCATTTCGAAGATGTGGATTTGATTCATCTGGGAAATACGCAACCCCTGAATCCCTATCTCAATATATACGTCGATGGCAAACTAATACCGGATCACAATAAAATCTGGGGCGATAGTGTAATCAGTTTTATACGTGACCTGATTGTGCTTTCTTCCTTACCTGTGAAATAAGGAAAGCATTAGATGGAAGAAATTCGTCAAAAAATATAATAACTTAACCCACTTGTTAAGTGCTTTTTGAGCTAAAGCAATATCTGGCTGATGCCGGATATTGCGTAATTCTTTTTTCAGGCTTAAAGGTCGTTGCTAATGGCCCATTGAACTTGAGTGCTTCATCCAGGCGTTGATGCTCACCATGCGTGTCATCCAGATTGTCAGGTGAAACCTGCAATACCATCAAGCGTAAATACTACAACAGCAAACCCGAACTAAAACTTGCCTTTGATGAGGTTCAGCAGATCACACGATCGTTGGTTATTTCGATCCGCTCTTGGTCATATCCTCGCAGTTGCGTGTGATGCCACGCCTTTATCCGCTGATATCTATAACAACATTGAAAATGTATGGGAAAACAAACTGTTGGCATCTCTACAACATAGGATTACACCATCCTTAAACACCTGAAATGCGATCTTGTATCCAGCAAGTAGCGTGCAAGGAATCACATACAGATCAGATCTTGAGCCGGGCAGTGAAGTAAATGGAAAAAAAGAAGGTGAGAACGTCAAACTAAAACCTGATTCCAGAAGTCCAATAAGTGATTTTTCTGGGCGCATTCTTTGTTAAGAGTAAATAATTATTTTTTAGCCAAGGAAGCAGGAGGGTGAGTCATGACGCAACTGACGGAGAACGAGATTGAATCGATTGAAAATAAATTACGCGAACGCCAGCAGGATTTGCTCGAAGAAGTCCGCAATGAACTCGACGAGCGAGAGAACCAATACTTGGCTGCCATGATGGGTAATGATCCGGGTGATAGCTGTGACTTCTCGCTCGCTGATGTGCTGGTTGATCTGAACATTGTGCGGGTAGATCGCCAAATCAACGAGCTACGCGAGATCGAAAGTAAATTGGCGCAGACCAAAAAAGGCAATATGAATGAATGTATCGAGTGTGGCAAAGAAATTGGTTTACAACGTTTGCTGGCTTATCCGACAGCCATGAGATGTATGAGCTGTCAGGAAAGGCGCGAGCAGATGTATGCATATGAGGGACATTCGAGTCTCTAAGGAAAGTATGAATAAATGGTAACAACGTCATGAAAGAAGAAATTGCACAAAAGCAGATGATTGAAGCGCTGCTCGATCCGGCGTGTTATCCTCACCCGGTCAGGCGCATTCAGTATGTGGAGACGCATATATCCCATGTGCTGCTAACGGGTGATTTTGTCTACAAGCTAAAGAAACCGCTGAATCTCGGCTTTCTTGATTTCAGTACGCTGGACAAGCGTCGCTTCTATTGTGAAGAAGAGTTGCGGCTTAACCGCCGACTGGCGCCAGATATTTATCTTGAAGTTGTTACTTTTAACGGGGAACCGGCAGCACCCCGTCTCAATGGCCCAGGTCCAGTGCTGGATTACGCCGTCAAAATGGATCAGTTCGATCCGGAAGCAACCCTGGACCGGCTCGACGATCTGGCACAATTATCGGTGCAGCATGTCGACATGATTGCCAGTACCTTGGCAGATTTCCATTTGCATATCCCATTCGCACTGCTGGATTCGCCATGGGGCAAGGCAGAAACCATCTGGCAGCCGGTTGCCCATAACTTCGAACACATCATCAAACAGGTTGGAGAGAAGCCGGAAGGATTTCAATGGCTAGAGACTGTTCATCAATGGAGTGCTGCTGAGCATAACAGATTATTGCCAGATTTTGAGCTGCGTCGTGCGCAAGGCTATGTACGGGAATGCCATGGTGATTTGCATCTTGGTAATATGGCCTGGGAAGGAAGCAAATTGTTGATTTTTGATTGCATCGAGTTTAATCCGGCATTGCGCTGGATTGATGTGATGTCAGAGGTCGCCTTTTGCTATATGGATTTACTGTATCGGAACCATCATGATCTTGCTTCTCGTTTTCTCAATCGCTACCTGGAGCACACGGGTGATTATGCAGGCATGAAGCTCTTGCGCTACTACGCGGTTTATCGTGCCATGGTGCGCGCTAAAGTAGCCTTTATTCGTGCTACTCAATCAGGATTGTCTCCAGAAATGGCAGAATACGAAAGGCAGCAAGGGCTGGATCATCTCCAGTTGGCTGACAGGCTTACCCTGGTAGCAAAACCTATTCTGGTGATTACACATGGCTTATCGGGCTCGGGTAAAACCGTGTTCAGCCAGAGTCTCACTATGCAGTTTGAAATGATCAGCCTGCGCTCCGACATTGAACGCAAACGCTTGGCTGGACTGGATGCGCTGGCTAAAAGCGCTTCATCTGTTGAGAGCGGTATTTACAGTCGGGAATTTTCCCGGCGCACTTATAACTATTTAGCAAAACTTGCCGAAACACTGCTTGGCGCGGGCTGGCATGTGCTGGTAGATGCCACCTTTATTGCGCGTTGGCAACGCGAATTATTTCAGCAGATTGCTATGCGTTGCGGAGTAGTATTTTATATCCTGGATTTTTCTGTGCCGGAAGCATTGCTCAGGCAGCGTGTTCAAGCTCGTAGCGCAGCAGGCAGGGATGCTTCCGAGGCGGATATTACTGTTCTGGAGCTTCAGTTGAGAACCCAGGAAGCGCTGATTCATGCTGAAACACACATAGTAATAGAGGCGACGACAGTTGAATTTGTGGCGGCTCAACTAAAGGCTGCTGTCTCATTCGAGTAGCTGAATAACGGGCTATTGAGCACAAAATTTAATATGATGTGTCCGCTAACCAGTTGAGTTTCGCTACGGATACTTGCCGTTTAGCCTGGCTAAATGAAGCCGGCTCGGAATACACCCAGGAATTGGAAGGTGAATAGAGGAACGTGGATGAACTCTATTATTGTATTGCCATCGACAATCCCTTTTTCCGTGCGACCAATGGAGGATTACCACTACTGGTAAGAATCTCGGGGATATCCAGCTTCTTCAGGGACGTGAGATTAAAACTGTCAGAGTTCTTTCTTATAATCCATCATGATAGAGCTGAAATACTTCGGTATGAGCGGGAAATACCTCAACATTCCGTTTATAACTCGGCCAGGAATTCAGCGCTGTATTCGTCGCCTGTAGTCCGGACCCAAATCCAATATAGCTGATCCCATATAAAATGATTTAAAGTGCATAAGCGGTAAAGAGCTGCTCGATGGAGCATCCTTCCTTTTTTCTGACTGTTTTGGCCTGGGCCCATTTTGGTTCAATGTCATTAAAGTCTGGAGAATAAGACGGCAAATATTCAAGCGTGTGCCCTGCATTGGCAAAAGCAG
>NZ_FNPJ01000106.1 GCF_900107265.1 Nitrosomonas sp. Nm33
CCAGTGCACTTCCAGCCTTATGATACAGCCGGGCATCTGTCGGGTAATTGATCGCTTTTTCCTGCACCGTGCTATCCACGTTTACTGCTGTGAGCGATGTCTTTGATACGGTCTGCGTGGCAATTCCTGCTACCACCGTTAGACTTAACATGAATTCACAGCCTGCTTCGCCTATGCGGTCACGAAATCTCGTCATCTGGCTGGGATCGATTGGCAATTCGTGGCGAAAGTATTCTTCTCCACAGATGTATTGCCAATAGGGATTCTCCACCCAGCGTTCCACCACCGTTTCATCCGATTCGTTGAAAGTGTGCTTCAGGTAGTGCAGCCCTACCATCAAGCGGATCGGAATAGCTGGGCGGCCTTCATCTGAATACAGTCGGTCAAACCGCTCTTCTACTACAGACCAGTCAATCTTCCCTGCCAGGCGATACAGCTCGTGGCGCTGGTCCAACATCTGCTCCAGTCTCATGCGAAAAAGATCATCACAGGGGGTGGGTTCTTGCTTCTTTGGCTTCATCAATTCACCAGAAATTAGGGGTCAATAGCATTAATTCTGGCAAATTCCATACCTTTTGAGTATCCCTCAATACCAATATTTATGCTAGCTTCTATAGTATTTCAGGGGCGACTATATAGCGTTTTAAGCAGTTAAAAACTTAAACACTATCCTGTGTATAGCGTTTCATTTACAAATCATTTCAAATAGAACAGTCATGGCTATTAAAAAGAAACCCAAAACACCCACAAATAAAGATGCAAGAACACTTAAAGTCAATTTGAAAGAAGGCGAAAACCAAGAACGCAAGTTAGCTGAGGTCAAGCTATCACCTACTATCATGAATACCGTAACAGCGCACGCATTCATCAAACCTCTTGCAGGTGAAATTGACCTGGAAGAAGCAGTAGCAGTCATGAACGAAAAAGCCAAAAAGATTAATGATGGTGATTTGAGTGACCTTGAAGCAACGCTTACGGCGCAAGCAGTTTCATTGAATTCAATATTCAATGCGATGGCGAAGCGGTCAGCAGATAATATGGGGCAATATTTAAATGCAGCAGAAATCTATATGCGACTGGCACTGAAAGCCCAAGCGCAATGTACCCGCACAATTGAAGTATTAGCAGCTATTAAAAATCCACCTATGGTATTTGCCAAGCAAGCCAATATTGCACATGGACACCAGCAAGTAAATAATGGCGACAATCAGCTCGCGCACACAGGAAAAAACATAAATTCACAAAACGAACTATTAAGTGAGGTTAATAATGCGACATTGGACGTTAGAGGAACGGTTAAAACAAGCGGAATTAATCAGGAATTGGCAGCCGTGGAAATATTCGACCGGGGCAAAAACGCCAGCAGGCAAAACTAACTCAAGCCAGAATGCTTATAAGCATGGATTAAACAAACTGCAGAAAGAAGTAAGGCAGCTATTGAAGCAATATAAGGGGGTGACTGAGATAGTTAGTTAAATTCTAAGATCTAGACGTTAAATGATGTTTATTGATTTTTTTCTAATCTAGCAGTAGATTTTAATGCTGATAAGTCAACTTGGGTGAACCTATAAGCAAAGCGGTACTTGCTTATATTTCATCCACTCGGGCAATTCAAACTCAATTCAAATTTTAGAAATGCAAGATTGGTACAGACTGAAATAGCCCACGCTTGGCAAGCCTAATCTGTTTATAATCTTTTTAAAATCTTACTTTTTAGGTTCTTCTTTTTTAGCAGTTGCTTTTGCTTTCTTAGTAGTTGCTGCGCTGGTGATGCTGCTGGCGTTTTATCGCACTGCGGATCAATAATAAAGCTGGTCTGGTCAAACTTACGCCATGCGCCTGTAACAGTGCCATCGACCACAAGTATTGTGATGATGCCCAAATCAATAAACATACCAAGCAAGGTGGTGGCATCGAATGTTTTTGAAGCTGAAATAGAAGTAGGAATACAGCCTTCCTTGCTTGCAGTAATCACGTATTCTTCTTTTTTCTTAAAGACTGTGATGCCATTACCGCGTCCAATAAACGCTTCATTCACATAGAGATCAACATCTGGCTGATTGCTTCGTATTACCACTTGCTGCGATGTGCCATGGAATATGGAAGCACACCCTGATAACAACGTAATTGCAGCTAACAACGATATAGCTTTTTTCATTGATTCCCCTTTCAAAAGCTATTAAAAACTCGCACGAAGCAGGTTGTCGAGAGCTATATTTCTGCCCAAATGTGATGCAATATTGCATTTTCTCACATCAAATCAAGCAATATCGACAAAACGCGACAACCTTATTAAAGTGATTATTTTATAAAGGGATAGGATAAGCCACTCCTCTTTCTTCTTTGTTGCTCTCTTTTTGATGAGTGGGGCAGCATCAATCTCTACAGCTCTCAATTTCAGTATCGTAATCAGCCCAAACTTTCATATGTGCAAATTATAAAAACGGTTTTTTAATGTTAGGGGGCTATTTCAATCTCTACGACTTTTAGCTTTATGTACCGCAGCTTAACTTTTCTTTGCTAAACATCTCCAAAAAAAAGTAAAAAACAACTTTTTGAACCCAGCGCAAAAATTTGATGGTACTTTTAAAAACCAAAATATTAATATTATTGTGTAACAATTAGTTATTGATTGTTTTTGGTTGCCCTCCCGTTTCAAACACTCCCAAATAGCCTGAGACACCTTATTCTGCAGTGTTATCAAGCCGCTTATTAATCCATCTATCTTCCAATTTGATCCTATAATTTCCTATATTTCCATTGTGATTTACGGGTTATTTACGGAAATTCTTACGGATAAATTTATAGCGACTATAAGAAAGAAAAATTCAGGTAGCCGCCGTATTTAAAAAAAGCATAAGAAAATCTAGGGTCCGGACCCTAATCAAAAATTGGCAGCCGTGGAAACGATCAACCGGAGCAAAAACCGTTAATGGCAAAACACGATCTAGCCAGAATGCGCTAAAACATGACATGAATACCAGTTTCATGAGGGAATTAAAGAAAGCGATGCAAAAGCATAGAGAAATGCTGAAACAGTTACTATGAAGTCCTACAATTATTTCTAAAAATTTTTCCACTGAATAACGCTATGATTCATGATAGAAGGGTTGTTATACTGTATTCATCATGCAATTTTCATGATTTCTTTGATTATCGAAAGTCCTAATTAAATAGGACTGATTGTTAGAATGAAAAAAATAATTGCGTTATTACTGCATTTTGCTCTATCGAACACAGTGTATGCAGCAGGTCCGTATGATGGCATTTACTCAGTTATCGTTAGTGGCTTTATTTCAGGCTATGCCACAGTGCATGAAGTAGATAATAAAATGATTGTGATCATAGTTGACCCTGTTCCTAATACTCCTTGGGAGCCAATGATTGGTACTCGGAGAGGTAACAGCGTTTCTCTAAGAAGCGTTCCTGACGTAAGTTCTTCTGATATAAATCTCAAAGTAATTATTAATTTCAATGACAATGGCCCATCAACAGCAACTATAAATTCGTGCGTTAATGGCATTTCTCATGTGTGCATATATCCAAGTGGCTCTCAATTTAACTTGGAAAAATTATTTTAATAGGGTTATTAAATAGTTAATGTTTGCTATTTAAATAAATCCCTTTTAATGTGTTTTTTGAGGAGTACTGCCGCACCAACAAGCATCAGCAATGACATTTGTTCCTGCTAGTTTACCGCACCAGCTCAGCTTGTTTTAATTCAAAAGTCAGCACTGGCAGGTTAGGGACTAAACAACTAATTGCAACTGGGCCGCAAAGGTGGATATATTACCGCTGGCGTTACGGATATCGACAAACGGAATCGACAGCTTACCTGTGGTCTGGTTAAAGTTAGCATTGTCTCCCCGGAAACGATCAGCCAGTTGTTCAGCTTGAATTAGTTCGAAGCGTAGTGGCTGGCTATCCTGGACAAGCTGCAAACGAGCTCGGAAAGTACCTCTATTATTGTTATTGAGTATGACATCTACTGCAGATATCTCAAGAACGGCAGAATTAAAACTGGCATTAGGTACCAGTTTATAGGCTGCACCAGTTGTTTCAAACGGAATACCGGTCGTGTTGCCGAGTACATAAAGCTCTCTATCGGCATCCTGTCCGAAACCCAGTATCCAGAAACCAGGTTGCGCTTGCTCGGTCAGATCTAATTCTAGGATGCTGCTGCCATCAGAATAAAATATCCTGCCATCGCCATTACCAGTCTTGGCCACATCTCCAAACAGATACATTCCTTGTAAGGTAGGGATAGCTTTACCACGATAAATAAAACCACCAATGACAGCGGTTCCTTCGTCGTGATCATACTGAATGACCGGATCGATGAAATCACCCGCAATCTGACCATCGGTCACAAACCCTGGCTCGTTACCGTTAGGCTCAAAACGGAAGCTTCCTTCTTTTAGCCCCCAGCCATAATTTCCGCCTGCTTGAATCAGATCAACTTCTTCAATATCGTTTTGTCCTACATCGGCAAGTACAAGCAAATTCGTTTCGGGGTCAAAGGAAAAGCGAAATGGGTTACGAAAACCGTAAGCATAAATCTCATTGAGTGCTGTGTTCGAACCAACAAAAGGATTGTCGTTCGGGATACCATATTGCCCATTCCTGGAATTACTTCCTGCTGGATCAATCCGCAGTAATTTACCGAGAGGGTTGCCAGTATTCTGGCCATTGCCATTAGGGCCGTGCCCAATCATCGGAGCACCACCAAAATCCTGACCATCACGATCATCAGCACCGCCACCATCTCCGAAAGCAATATATAACATGCCATCTGAACCAAAATTAAGTGCGCCAGCATTGTGATTGAATTGGGGTTGATCCACAGTTAGCAACACTCGCATCTCCTCCACACTATCCTGGACTTGATTCGAATTGCTGGGGGTTAGCCGCCATTCCCTGATTACCGAGCGGTGATTGGGGCTAGCACGAGGAGGGATTGTGGAAAAATCGCTTTCTTCTCCCGCTGGTTCCGAAGTATAGGTGTACAGCAAGCCATTTTCAACGAACCGAGAATGGAAGGCAAAACAGAGAAAGCCGCGCTCATCAAATGAATTACCGCCAAAAGCCCCCAAAGGTACCAACAAGTCAGAAAAATCCAGGAAAACTTCTTTGTTGTTGGTAGTGAGGTTGATGCGCCACAACTTTCCGTCCTGATCACTAACATACAAATGCTCAGGATCATTTGGAGCAGGGACTGCCCAATTTGGCGCAGTTAAGCCACTTGCTATCTGTTTCAGCCTCAACCGAATTGATCCTTTTTGAATTGGTGCCGGAATTGGATCATCAAGGCGTTGTTCTGATGCTGAAGTCACTAACTCTCCTAATGTCGCTGGGCTGGTGTTAATCTCTGTCCATTTGGCGGAAATGAATATCAGTAGTAGTAAAGACAGAATCGAGTAATAAAATTTCATATTGAAACCTCCTGATATCACAAATAATTTCTACAGATTCAATCTCCACTTCTTGAAACATAAGAATGGCTGGAGATTTCAGATCATTTGCCGGTTACGGGGTACTATTCCTTGAGTCGTTTTTTTACTTTATTTCCTTATATTGGGACTCGATTTTCTCGCGATATCCCTGGTTTAAGGTTATTAGATATTGATTGATTACAATAAGATGCAGTGTAATTAGGGTATCTCTCCTTGTATTTTGTTATGACTAAATAATGTTTTAACTACTATTTAAATTAATAGTTTATTTGAGTAACGCTCCGGTAGTAGCGATCTTAAATTTCACTTGGCTAGGTCTATAAGTAAAAATTATCAATAAAGTAGAGCGACTCTTGAGCAAAAACATAAGCAATGGATCAAATTAATCCAATTTTTTACGAAATGATGCTAAGGAATAACAAATAGGCAGCATCTTGTGAAAATAAAAATCTGGTTCGCTTGAAATTTTTGGCGAAATAATTTTTCTAAAGCAATAGACTGACGAAGCGAAGTAACGTATTTCTAATGCGCTAAAAAATAAGCAAGCCGGCAACGATCATTCGGAGGGGCTACATTAACGTGAGTTCGACATAAGAAAAGAAGTAAAAGGAATCTGAATTCCTTATGATGAAGCGAATTTGGAAAAGAGTTTCATCATTAGAGGAGTCAGA
>NZ_FNPJ01000124.1 GCF_900107265.1 Nitrosomonas sp. Nm33
TCGCGATTGATGACTTCTCCCGAGAACTCTATGCAGCCATCTTGCCTGATAAAACCCGGAATAGCGCCGCCTGGTTCCTCACCGAAACCGTCATCGCCCAATGCCCTTACCAGATTGATTATGCTTATTCTGATAATGGCAAAGAATATAAAGGCACTGACAGTCATGCTTTTGTTAAAAGCTGCAAAACGCACGGCATCGGCCAGAAATTCACTCAAATCAATCGACCTCAAACCAACGGTAAAGCTGAACGTGTTATCCGCACCCTCATGCAGATATGGCATAGCCACACCAACTTTAAAGACTGCACCGACCGGCAAATTCAACTCGGTCGCTTTATTAATTTTTATAACACTGTCAAACCACACAAGAGTTTGAATAACTCAACTCCTTATGAAATACTCCAACAGTATTTCAATCAACCTCTCTGTAAACAACCCTGAGATTTCTTACACCCAAGTCTATGCATCTGCTGTCAGCCATGCGTCAGAAGCGATGGAACATGCTGGAAAAGCGCAGGCGCATGGTGAATCAGGTCATTCTAAAGAAGCACTTTAGCATGCAAAAGAAAGTCTGGAACATGCTAAATTGGCAAGAAATGAGCATGCTGAAGCCCAAAAGCATATGGACGAGGCTATTAAATTCCTCGAAGAAGCTATCAAATATGCTGGAGTGAATGAGCCCGATATTGCAGCCAGAAATACTGAAGAAGCTATCAAACATATACGGGATTCTTGTCGTTAATCGTCGCAAAAAGGATGTGCTCCCAGCATGGGCGAGAGGATAAAGTATAGCTATCTCTTTTAAAACCATTCAACTTGGATTTCTCAGTTGGGCGGAATAGAGTATGTGTTTTTTGCGGGTGCAGGGCCAGGCGCAACGACGCGAAATGGCCGTTCCATTCTAAGGAGTTGGAAGGCAGCCATGTGCTTGCAAAATTGCGCAATCTGTACCAGAGCGAGAACACTCAGAAGGTGAGAAGGAAATTACAGGACAGATCAACATCATCACTATTATTATTGATTAGAGATGTGACCAATAATCCAGCTAGAATGCTTCCAAACGATGGTAATCTCAGCTTCAGTCAAGCCGCTTCATGCGAAGCAAACTGTGCTTCGACAGCTACCACTTCTTCTGGCTGACCAAACCGATGCAACGAGTAATCATTGATGAAATTCGGCATGCCTACTTCCCTGGTTTGCCCTGAACCTTACACAGCTTCCATATCTCTGTCAGAATAGTACTACTGGCTATCATTTCTACACAAATTCACAGATGCTTTGCCATACGACAAAAATCAATTACTATCATGTAAGCAAACAGGGCTCTTTGATAATGATCATGTCAGTTGTAATTCCATTTTTAAATCAAACCTGACTTTGTCGGCTTCTCCTTGCCGTATCATTTATACTATCTGCGGCCCGCCTTTGCATCATGTTTGATTTGGAAATGGAATAATTTATACCTTGGGATAATTCTATGCCATCTAAACTCTTATTTCTGCCTGGTGCATCAGGTAATACCCGGTTCTGGCTGCCTGTGGCCAATCTACTTACGTATCCCGCAGAAAAAGTTTACTTAAAATGGCCAGGCCTTGGGTCCACACCGCTCGATCCCAAGGTGAACAGCATACATGATTTGGTTGATCTGGTTGTTGCTGAGATTGATCAACCTGTTGCGCTCATCGCACAGTCGATGGGATGCGTCATGGCTATCCAGGCCACACTCGAGAAACTTGATCTTGTCACCCATTTGGTGTTGGCAGTCACCTCTGGTGGAATGGATTTGGAGAGCTTCGGGGCGCAGGATTGGCGTCCACTCATACTCGCTGCTAATCCTTCTTTTCCTCGTTGGTTATCTGAATACGATGAGGATTTGACACCTCAGTTCCACAAGATCAAGGTGCCCAGCTTGCTTTTATGGGGTGATGCTGATCCGATCAGTCCTGTCAGCGTGGGTCAGCGCCTTGCTGCGTTGCTGCCACATGCCAAACTGCACATTGTGTCAGGCGGCGACCACAATTTGGCCATGAGCGATGCTAAAGAGGTTGCGCTGCTGATTGATACGCATCTTGCCAAATCAACCTGAATTATTCAGTCAATTTTAAACGATGTTTCACATTGTTCATGCGCCAGCTTTCGTTGGGTTGATAATTCTTGCCGTTATCTGTGGCATCGCAATTATAACTATCGGTATCAAGGCTGGGGGTGAGCTCTGCCGTCCTGCCCAACGATCTGTCGGTAGCGTCCCGGCAGACTTGCCTGTCGAAACGATCATATTGCAAAGCGCGTCAAGCGAAACGATCAAACTGGTTTCAGGATGGGCTATACGTGGAACACGGGGAATGGGCGTGGTTTTGCTGCTGCATGGCTTGCGCAATGACCGACGCCAGATGCTGGATCGCGCCAGATTTCTCTTTCGGGCAGGTTACTCGATCATCTTGATCGATCTTCCTGCTCATGGTGAAAGTAGTGGTGAGTACATTACCTTCGGTTATCGGGAGGCCGAAGGGGTCGAAGCTGCCATGCGCTATCTGGTAGAGACATTTCCACATGAAAAGATTGCGGTGATCGGCGTTTCCTTGGGTGCGGCATCGCTCGTGCTCTCGAAAGTATCGCCTGTCCCCAGTGCTGTGGTGTTGGAATCAATGTACCCGACCATAGAAGAAGCAATTGCTCGCAGGCTGCAGAAACGGCTTGGTCTATTCGGAAGTTTGCTCACGCCGATATTTCTTTGGCAGCTACCCATTCGGTTTGGCGTTACAGCAGACCAGCTTCGCCCCATCGCCAATCTTGCTGCTTTACATAGTCCGGTGCTCATCATGTCAGGCGCAGAAGATCTGCATCCCACGGTAGCAGAAACGCAACGCCTGTTTGAATCAGCTAATCAACCCAAAGAGCTATGGATCGTCGAAGGTGCTGCCCACATCAATCTCCACGCATATCATCCCAAAGAATACGAAGCCAGGGTGTCTGCTTTTTTGCAGAAGTATCTGCGGGGTAAAGGCTAATTCTTAACGTAGATTTTGTGCAAAAAAATCTCTATTTGAAGTGCTTTCCTCCACTGGTTTGTTGATCAAAGGAATACACAGTAGTGTAAACCGTATGAATCCGCTATTTTGATAAACTGGCTATAGTTTTTTGAAAAGGGAAGAAGATAGTCGTGACAGCACAGGCTTATCACATCACAGAGTCGAATCCATCGGAAGATTTATTGACGAAGGTAGAAGGGCGGTATTCGACCATCTTGTCCGATCCACCTTGGCAATTTCAGAATCGCACCGGCAAAATGGCGCCCGAGCACAGGCGGCTGCTGAGATATCCCACCATGGAATTGAAAGAAATAATGGAACTCCCTGTTTCCCAACTTGCAGCTGCCAAATCGCATCTTTATCTTTGGGTGCCGAACGCCCTCCTGCAGGAAGGCCTCAATGTGATGGAAGCGTGGGGTTTTACCTACAAATCGAACCTGGTCTGGTACAAGGTCCGCAAGGATGGTAGCCCCGATGGGCGGGGGGTGGGTTTCTATTTTCGCAATGTTACTGAATTGGTGCTGTTTGGGGTGCGCGGCAGCCTGCGCACACTTGCTCCAGGACGGACACAGGTTAATCTTTTTTCAAGCCGGAAACGGGAACACTCACGTAAGCCTGATGAGATCTACGATTTGATTGAGTCCTGTTCGCCAGGTCCCTATCTGGAGCTGTTCGCACGTTTCCGCCGACCCGGCTGGCATCAGTGGGGCAACGAAGACGTAGAGGAGAACACGCACCACGGCGTGGCGCGTCGCAAAGGTCATATTAATACACAACAGTGGCTGTTAAAAATGCCGGGGGATTACGATAGTAAGGACGAGTAGGCTTTCCCGGTAAACAATTACCGTTTGTGGTGAGCTTGTTGAACTGCCAGGCTGTGAATGCTGGTCTTTGACAGGCTCAGGCCGAACAGTGTAGCAGTACTATATTAACGTGAGTTCGACATAAGAAAAGAAGTAAAAGGAATCTGAATTCCTTATGATGAAGCGAATTTGGAAAAGAGTTTCATCATTAGAGGAGTCAGA
>NZ_FNPJ01000104.1 GCF_900107265.1 Nitrosomonas sp. Nm33
ACACGATACGACAAACTAAAGAGAAATTATGAAAGTATGGTTGCCATGGCATGCGGGTATCTGTGGCTACCTGTGTGAAATGTCAACAGACCCTAAGAAACTATTTCACCTAAATTCAAAAGCAATTCGCAGCATAATGGCTACTTTAAGCTCCGATCAGAAACGCATTCGTTTTTTCAAAGCTTTCTTATCATTCAATCGTATCTCAAAGTTAAAGATCTCTGCACAACCCTGAAAATTTTATTGTAGTGATGGGATGAAATTCTCAGATGACAGTTTTACCTGCTTTTTTTGGCAGAAAAATGAATTTTTACCCTTTTTAAGGGAGCTTTCCCCCTTATGCTGCATTAGGACGGACTGCTCCTCTTGATAATTCATCTACGAATATTTTGTTGGCAGCTTTTTTCAGATTCATGCAAACACTTTTCATCAAGATTTGGGCGTTGACTTTTACCGTTCCGAAGTAGCTGGCACGCCCCATTCTAAATAAGCGTTTAGCTGTCCCAAAGCATTGTTCGATGATATAGCGTTTTTTACTGATCAATCTATTGGCCAGTTTCTGTCGTGCTGAGAGTGGTTTGTTTTTGTACGCCCGGTGCATGATCGCACTCTTAATTTTACGCGTTTTCAGATATTGCCGATTGGCATGGCTGGCTGAGCCTTTATCTGCATTTACCCGATTTGCCTCAATATGTACGCCATTGATGGCTGCTTCGAAATACATCATTTCACTTTAGTTAGCAGGGGCAGTGTGTACCCCACACATAACCGTCTTGCGCATCTACCACAACGTAACTCCGGCAGCCAAAATACGACTTCTTGCCTTTTTTGAGCCAGGCCGCATCCGGATCCGCACTCTGTTTTTCAACGCAGGAGATTCCCGATTGGCTGCCATCCTCAAACTGAACAGTCTTGCCTTCAGCATCCACCTCCAACGTGATGGTCTTGTTAAGACATGCCGCTGACTCAATCAGTGTGGCATCGATCACCGCGCCCGTTACACCCTTGACCATCAAACCATGTGATTGAATCTGTTGATTGATATCGGCCAGAAGACCATCCAGCTTGTTGTTGGCCACCAGCCGATTACGACATCGGCACAGGGTCGTTTCGTCCGGGATCACATCCGACAAGGACAAGCCACAAAAATGGAGAAAATCAATTCGCACGCTCAGCGCCTGTTCCAATGCAGCATCCGACAAATTATGCCATTGACCAAGCAGGATCGCCTTGAACATCATCAGCGCGTCAAACGGTTCCTGTCCTCCACCATTCGATAGTTCGCGCTTGTACAAACCCCTAAGACTCGGACGCAATTTCTCCCAATCAATCAGTGCATCAATCTTCATCAGTACGCTGTCTTGCCTCAGACGTTGCGCCAATTCTATTGACCCAAAACTCATCTGCATCTTCTGCCCCAAACATCTTTTACCTGTCGTCCTTTTAGGGCGTGTGGTCAATTAAGCTAGATAACGGAAGCGGCCATATAGATGGCGCCGAGGAAGGTTGAGGCGCGTTTATCGTATCTGGTTGCAATGGCGCGGTATTGCTTGAGTTTTTGGAAGAAATTTTCGATCAGATGCCGCCATGTATACATATCCTCATCGTATTCACGTTGCTGTGTGCGGTTGGATTTTGGCGGTATAACGGCCTTAACAGCTTTCTGATCAAGAAGATCAAGCACACGTTCAGCGGCGTCATAGGCCTTGTCGGCCAAAAACGCCTTTACTTTACAAAGGATGTCAGGCAATAAGGCGTCTGCGCCTTGTAGATCATGGGCCTGACCAGGCGTTAGATGAAAGCCAGTCAGATTGCCAAGTGCATCACATGTTGCGTGTATTTTTGTCGTTAAACCGCCTTTTGACCGCCCGATACATTCTTGCGCCTTGTCCCCCCTTTTGCTCCGGCTGCGTGTTGATGAGCGCGGACGATTGTGCTGTCAATCATGGCGTATTCGTTATCCGCATCAGCGGCCAAATGCTCAAAGACCCTTTGCCACACGCCGCTATCGGACCAACGCTTGTGACGGCGGGCGATATTGTTCCAGTCTCCGAAACGCTCCGGCAAATCCCGCCATGGAATGCCTGCCCGATATCGGTAAATCACCGCCTCCACAAACAAACGATTATCTTTTGCCGTTACGCCAACTGTATCTTCCCGGCCCGGAAGCAAATGCTCAATCCGTTGCCACTGATCATCCCGCAATCCATAGCGTCGCACCATTCATAAGCCCCTCCCATAGCTTATAAACAGTGAATCACAATACAGTTCTTTTGTGAATCTTGAAAATTAATTAATTGTCCACACGCCCTAGTTGTTTATTTGGCTAACGGGTAAATTGTGCAGGAGTCTTATTACTTCTTCGACAACAGGAATAACTCATTCATGACAGCACCTCCTGCCTTAAGGGAATCACATCGGCTTCCGTTCGGCTATCCCCAAATTAATAGGTCCTGAGCCTAAGTCTGAGGAAAAATGTATGCAATTGCATTATTGCTCCCCTTACTAGTTATCATTTACATTCACGACTAATCTTTAATCAAATAAGGAGTAATTGTCATGAAAATAATATCAACTACTGTTGTAATTGGAATGTTTTCTTTTTTCCTAAATACTCAAGTTTATGCAGAAGATACTGATCATAGAGCAGAAGCCATACAACAAGCTGAGGAAGCCATAAAGTATGGAAAAATGGGTCATGCCGAAGAATTGCTCACTCATGCCAAGGTAAGTATGGAGTATGCTCAAGCGGCAACCAATTCTGGTGCTGATGATCAGATGAAACAAGCCGTTGGGCATTTAGTAAAAGCCATCGGGCATGCTGAGATGGATCGTGCCGGTGCAGCAACCAGCCATACTCAAACAGCAATGAGTCTTATGCAAGAATAAGCTATGAAGTGCAGGCTCATATTTTTTGTTTGACGACTGAACTTGATCTCATATACCGTTGTCTCTGACTATAGAGGCGAACCTTAATTCCGATATCCATCCGGGCATCACTATAAAAGTGACATTGCAAATATAAAGGGAAGCCAAAGTGTATCTACTTTCATTTCACTTGAAATAGACTATGCTTTTCTTCCCCATGAGAGCAACGTGTTAAATTGGGAATTCAAATCGTCTGAAATGCTGTGGATCTGGAGCTAGTCTCCAGCAGCTGTTGGTGGTTTTACAGGTAGGATTTGTTCTCTATTTTTATTAGGATGAGTTAGGACCGACCCCGCCCTCACAGGCTGTTCAGAAACGCTTTGATCGCCATGTTGACTGCTTCCGGCTCTTCTATGGTCGAAGAATGCCCTGCCCCGGGAATCCTTACCAAGTGTGATCCAGCAATCCTGGCCTGGATACGCTCGGCTTTAGCCGGTACCGTGGCGACATCTTCTTCACCGACCATGATCAGTGTAGGAGTAGTAATTTTACCAATCTCGTCGTAAACGCCCTGACGATCCATTACACCCTTGACCGCAAATACCAGGACAACGGATGAACGTAGATGAAGCGCACGTCATAATCGCTGTCGGGTGAGGCAAAACACCAACCCCAGCTGCTCCACTCGCAAGCATAGAGCACTCACACACCGTATTCGGTTTCGATAGACGTGAGACGGGATTCGACACTGGCACGAACAACAGGATCGATCGAATGATCGCATTCATCCATGTTCCTCGCTCCCCGCCAAAAATGATCCAGCTTCCGCTGCGTAAAGAGGGCTTTCGCAGTAACGCACCGTCACGCCAGGCGCTGTTTCGCCTTCTTGCAGGCTTGCCTGCACGGTTGCAGCGAATAGTTTGCCCGCCTCGTGGCAGCGCTGCCGATCCGACTCCCGCAACAAAACAAATTCGTTACGGCCGATTTCTGTAGATAATGAGGTTACCGATTTCAGTGCAAAGGCACGTTGCGTGTGAGACAGCCAGTTCTTAAAAGCAGCAAGGACTTCCCAGCGAGTGAAATACCACTCAGGCCAAAGCTGGCCAGACAGCTTCCCATTTACCCGGATCAGCTCATGCTCATCGCCGTGCGAAAAAAAGCCAAACTCAATCAGAGTTCCGGCAGGCCACATTGGCGTCCGCTGCCAAAGTTCGCTTGCATCAAGTTCGAGTAAACGTTCCAGAGCCAACCCCTGCGTATCGGGTTCCAGCATTTCAATGCAAAGTGAATCATAAGTTGGATAATTTGCGAGCAAGTACTCTAGCCCATAAACCTGCGAATCCAGCGTCTTGGTCGCAACAGGGGCCTGAGCTGCACGCAACAAGGCGCGCAACAGCGCCCGGATATCGGCCTCATACTGGTCGCGCGCAAATACCAGTTGCACAAAACCCGCCCCTGTCACAGCGAGAGCATCGTCCAATGCCGGACGTAAGCCGAAAATATCAAGCTCCCAGACTACAGTGCTGGCATCCGGGTGACTCACCAGGACGGGCTCTTCCAAGCCCGCATCAGGTGCATAACCACAATCGCAGGTCAGCACCTGGTACGCGCCGGGCCGTTTGATCGAATCAATCAACGAGAACACATCCCAGACGATTCCGCGCTCAGCCAAATGGTCATTGCCAACCGGGAAATCGGGAATCGCCTGCAGCACCAGATAAGGTGGTTTGTCGAAAATAATTTCGCTGAAACGGATGGTCCAGTCGATGCGGCCAGGCAGCGTAAGCACAGGCAGGATTGCAAAACTGATATGATGAGTCATCGCCGCTTCTGTATCAGCTGGTGAACACCACATCCAGCGTTACTGGCAGCAACGCGGCATTGACTTCGCGAATGGTGAGATAGTCTGCTGGACCCAATGGTTTTGCGCATAGCCGTTTAAACAAAAAGATCGCCATGCTGCGCCCGTTTTTGTGTAGCAAGATCATGCGCCTCCTTAAGTCGGGCATGGATTCCAGCCTAAACTTATGAAAATGTAGTCGTCATACGGGATGCCGTGTTGTTTTCACAGCTTGTCCAGGAATGCTTTAATCGCCATGTTGACCGCTTCCGGCTCTTCTATGGTCGAAGAATGTCCTGCCCCGGGAATCCTTACCAGGCGTGAGCCAGCAATCCTGGCCTGAATACGCTCGGCTTTAGCCGGTACCGTGGCGACATCTTCTTCACCGACCATGATCAGTGTAGGAGTAGTAATTTTACCAATCTCGTCGTAAACACCCTGACGATCTATCACGCCCCTGACCGCGCGGCTGACGCCGATGCGATGATTAGCGATTAGATGTTTCTCCCACTCTTCACGCTGCGCAGCCCGATTGGGGTCGGTGAGAAACGTCTGACCGAACATGATCCGCATAACGGGAGCTGCGACAAATCTCAAACCTAACCAGCGCGCGACAAAATTAAGCCGGTTATAGCGTGGAACATTCTCTACCGGTTCAGGATCAGCCGACGTTCCCAGCAGCATCAGTGACCGCAGAAGCTCTGGCCGCCGAGCCGCCAGCCGCATCCCCATAAAACCTCCCATCGAAAGCCCAGTAAAATGACAAGGTGCGCAACCCAATACCTCGATCAATCTGACAACATCCCGGTAGAGGATCTCCATGTCATAGCCGTCTTGTGTGATTTCGCTTTGCCCTTGGCCACGAAAATCAAACGTGATGCAACGGTAGCGATCTTTGAGCGCATTGATCTGTGCCTCAAACATCTGGCCACTCCACAACAGCCCATGGGCAAACAGGATGGTTTCTGGTCCTGTCCCCTCATCTGTGTAATGTAACTTCGCTCCGTTGACTTGAATTTTAGGCATAGAATTTAGGAAAAATAAACGACTTCTTGATTATGGTAAAACATAAACACATGGCCAGCTGTTTAGTTAAACTCGCGGCTGAGCAATCAAGAACTAATCTGCTTTGAATTTAATAATTGGTATACAACAACCGCAGATATTTTTATATAGTGATAACGAACCAGATACCCGCTTATTATTACCGACTAAAGTGGCAGCCTCGACGAAGATAACTTATCTTTTTCAATCTGCCTCATAGGCTCGTTTCTCCTAGAAATAAATTTCTTTTGAAATCCCAATATGCCGACAGATGAACACCACATCGCTAGATTTGGCCGTATATTTATATATTTTAAGTTTGTGGGAAATATCTCTTTGTGTCTATAAATTCATCATCAACTCATTGAAAACAGAGCAATTTATCAAACAAGCTGCCAAACGAAATCGTTATATTCATAAAATTGTTTGCACACGAAAGAATTCGTTCTTACAGCCATACTTCAGTGAATACTGATTGCAAAGCATCCATTACATCTTGTGAAATGACATTTCCCGCACCGCTCGGCACTTCATATGAAGACATGGCTGAAACCAGTTGGTCAACATGCTTATTCAATAAAATAGAAGACCCTGCAATGATCTGATTCAATTGATAAATATCACCACTATACCAGTTAGTAATTGTTAATTGATCATCTGTGCCAACTATATTTAGCTGTAAATTGTTTCCACTGCGGCTAAACCAGAGATTTTCAAAAGATACATCAGTAATTCTTAGAATATCAAAACTTGCTACCTCTGTATCATAATTATTGATAGTATCTTTTCCATCCGCAGTATTGAACAAATAGGTATCATTGCCTCCATCTCCTGTCAGGTAATCGTTGGCACCTGCCCCGCCTCGCAGGCTGTCACCTCCGCTACCGCCATACAGCATGTCAGTGCCTTCACCTCCTTCCAGCACATCGTTGCTATTGCCCCCAGACAGGGTGTCATTACCAGCCAGACCATCAATCGTATCGTTTGTGGCAAAACCTGTGATGTTGTCGGCGCCTGCTGTACCCTGCAATACTTTTTGTTTAACGGTGGTTACATCCCAGCTCGTGCCATCACTGAACTCAATGGCATCCAGGACATAAGGGCCAGCTGCATCTTGATAAAAGTAGTTGCTGATGGTGATTTTCTCACCGGTACTCTGCAGGGTCAGGTATAGATTGCCAGGATCACGCGTTACCGTCACCTCGCCAGGATTGACCCCTTCCATAAAGCGCAGTACATCGTGGCGGCCTGCGCTGGTGTCGTAGTTATAGATGTTGGTATTGCCCTCTCCAGCAGCAAATAAATAGGTGTCATTGCCGGCATCGCCTGACAGGTAATCGTTGGCACCTGCGCCCCCTCGCAGGCTGTCATCTCCGCTGCCACCATACAGCATGTCGGTGCCGTCGCCTCCTTCCAGCACATCGTTGCCACTGCCCCCAGACAGGGTGTCATTACCAGCCAGGCCATCAATCGTGTC
>NZ_FNPJ01000103.1 GCF_900107265.1 Nitrosomonas sp. Nm33
GCCATCCTTCTCTCGAACGGATAATACCTTACGGCGAAATGATACTGGATAGGTCATTCACAAATTATAATCAATTTATATGTGATTGGCTATATCTAGTGTTTTTCGTGGCTGTGGATACCAATGCTTTGAAGACTAATCCACACTCAACCAGCCTCCCCAGCTATCCCATACTGTTATGGTAGCGGCCATGGCACACCATGGCACATTATGATAGATAATACGAAACAGCGATATTGAGATTTGATATCCTCCATTGGGCACAGGAGGTAAATTAAGAGAAGGCAGATCAGCTACCAATTACTGATATTGTCCTATTTTATCGATACATCGTGTCACTATGCCAATTATCTCTAGAGAAGTTAAGCAAATATCCTCATTGATAAAAGTAGAAAATAACCTGAATTGCTGTAATTTTTAGAGCAAAACGAAGAATTCACCATTCATTCAGTCAGCAAACCTCACGAGACATGATCACGCTTTGCTGCATAGTGATGGTTAGGAATAAAAAAACAGTCGAATAATGCATAGGCATACTCTTTTTATCCTTCAATAGCAGAAGCACTAAAAAAGCTACCATGCGATCTATAATCTGGCTGTCGCGCTAGGAGATACAGCATACCTACTGCAACCCAGATGAAGTACCTCCAGAAAGCAACAGTGACATATATGGTTAATATGTCATAAGCATTTCCTTGCCAATAAAGGTGAGAATGATAAATTTAGCATCAGCAGTCCTTTACTGAATTTCTTGCCAACTTATCTTCGTTATCTTCGCTTGCGTCGGATAAATCCATTTTCTTCTGCTGTTCGCAATGCCTCATACCTGCAATGTACATCCATAAATGTAAGAATCCGCTGAAACTCGGTTCGAATGGTTGCAGGAGAGCGGCATAAGTGAGCCGCAAGCACTTTGGTATTAGTTGTTTTCATTTCAAGACATGCTTCTAACAATGTGTATAGCGCTGGCGTAAGTCGCTTGCCTTGACTCTGATCTTTGTCAACTATATTTATATTTGCATTCATAAGCAGACCTTTCTAAAAAATTACATAGGCTAGTCTTAAAAGCGGGAATTCCCGATGGCTAACATCGGAGATTAGAAACTCATTAAGAATCATAAAAATACAAAGCAAATAACAAGCCTGAAAAGATACCTCATCAGTACCTATCTTAGCCAGAATTGCTTCGTTTAAGTCATGCTTTGTCTGACTCAATCTTAAATTCTAAAAAATGCTTAATTTGAATTTAATGCTGCCTTCTCTCAATATCTAGCAATAAGTATGCCATTTGAAGAAAAATTAACTCATATCATTGTTTTTAAACAGATTTGATTTATATAGCGCTCATCAATCAATCAATGAATCACCATTAACAGATAATTTTGTAAAAAATTTCGACAAAATAGAATTTTTTCCAAAATTATTGAAGTGGCATGAACAAACTCGTATTTTTTGTACCAGAATCTCAGCTTTCAACTTTGGCATTGACAACCAAGTACTGAAACAATTAGCCTGCAAAATATAAAGAAAACAAGATGCAACGGCACTATCAGAGGCCAGTGCCATCAGCAGTAGTCTTCTTTCCGGCGGCCTCAAATACTGCGAAGGAGGTTCATCATGGCGATCTACATTGTCTTGAATAATTTCACCGATCAAGGAATTCGCAACATCAAGGACACTACCAAGCGGGCAAATGCCATACGTGAATTAGCAAAGAAGTTTGGAGTTATTACCAAAGAGATCTATTGGACGTTAGGAAGCTACGATATTGTTGATATATTTGAAGCGCCTGACGATGCATCCATGGCGGCATTGGTGGCAAACATTGGTGCCGCAGGCAATGTTCGCACCCTCACTTTGAGAGCTTTTTCTGAAGCAGACATGAACGGAATACTCGCAAAGCTGGGATAAGCAAGTAACTTCCCTGCTCCAGGCATCATTACCACGGGGCACGCCCTTGTGGCGTGGCCCGTGCTTCAATTGAGCATGCTTGATAACTTGATTTACTCGCCCAATAACGCAACAGCCTGATCATATGGCTATTTTTTCTATGTTCCTCTCTTAAGGAACAAAATTGTATACGTATGCATTATTGCTTGCCTCTTGGTTATCCTTTACCATCATCCTATAATAAAGCTCAATTGTTTTAAGTCGTTTTTCTTCTCTGCTTCTGGTATTGATCTGTTTTGTCGATTTTTTTTACATATTGTTGCGGCTAGGTAAAGTCTGAAGTTAGCAATGATCAGAGTGTTGCTCATGCACCAAGTTTGGCGCTATCAATTTAGCAGTTAAAACTTTATCTAACCGTTCGATCTAGATTCCTCAATTGGGCACTTTTATCCTGCTTTGGCTGGGATTCACGCGAGTGGCAACTATGTCCCTTACAAAACTACATGGTAACGTGATTACTCAAACTGAGGAAAAGTTCTAATACAGCTGCCACTTTGGCTGACAAAGTAACCTCGACACTTAGCCTCACTAACGTTACTGTGGTAAGAATCCGGATCTGCATCTTTTTGCAGCGCTAGGAATAAATATTACCCTTCCTCAACATAAAGCAGTTACCCACAACCTTATCCACGGAAATTGTGGATAAGCGTTGTATCGGAATTAGTCCGTTAACAGGAGTTTGCTATAAGTAATATCGATGAGGATTCTTCTATTTAACGTATTATTATCTTTATTAAAGAGGCTTTTATTGAAAGAGATTACGTGATAGGGTTTTATTTACTTGAGCAAATTTAAATGATGGCAATGATTTATTTGTTTAAAGATTTACCTTTGATTTCTACTTCAGCTAATTTAACAATAAACTAAGATTGTAATAATTAAATATGAGACTACCGCTGGCATTTGTAGCGCTTTCAGTTAGTATCCTAATTGGTTGTGCAACGCATCAAGAAAAACTACAAGCAAAATATGAGACTGATCTCTGTAGTGTTAAGCAACCTCAATCGAATATCGTAATCAGCCATGTTGATAATCGTGGCGAAGTCTTGCAAGGTGATCTCGTTGACAAAGCTGGATTCAATTACCAAGGAATTGCCTCGGTTCTGGCTGTACCCTTAGATTATTTCCTAAGTCCCCAAAGAGAAGGATGGGGAGCATGCTGCCAATGGGTGATTAGCTATTATCCTAACTATTATTGTGGTCACCAGTATTGTAGAGCAAACCAAGGATATAACTTGATGGGAGTACTTGGATTAGCGCGGGCACCGGATAGGGAGCAAGCGGAAAATATGGCCCTAGAAAATTGTAAAACTGCTATACAACAGTTCGCTAACCAAGTCGGCATAAGCCCTTCGCAGTCAGAACTGCGATGTAAAATCCAGAAATTCGAGTGGTGTGAGTAATTGCGCGCACAAGAACATGCACGTGGCAGATAACTTTACACATCTCTTATAAAACCTAGAATTATCCCTCTTATACGGTACACTCCGGAAAAAGAAAGGCTACTTTATATTTTTTCATGCGTGACTTTAATAAGAAAGGGTAGCGCCTCTTTTCTCAAGATCTGGTATTGATTACGCTAATCCCTAATAATTTGTCGTTTTTTTGCTAACAAGGAGTAAACATGCCGTCTTTCGATATCGTATCCGAAGTAGATAAAACTGAAGTCAAGAACGCAGCTGAACAAACCAATAAGGAAGTTAGCACGCGCTTCGATTTCAAAGGCTCAGACGCGCGCGTGGAACAGGCTGAAATGGTGCTCACCGTGTATGCTGATAATGAATTCCAGTTGAGTCAGGTGCAGGATATTCTCAATACCAAGCTAAGCAAACGTGGCGTGGACATCCGTTCCTTGGATATCAGTGACAAGATCGAGAAAGTCAGCGGCAACAAAGTGAAGCGTTCCTGCACAGTGAAGGTGGGAGTGGAAACCGAACTGGCGAAGAAAATCGTCAAGCTGATTAAGGAAAGCAAATTAAAAGTACAAGCCAGTATCCAAGGTGAATCCGTGCGCGTTACCGGCAAGAACCGTGATGACCTGCAGGACTGTATTGCATTCGTCAAGAAATCTATTACCGATTTTCCACTGCAATATCAGAATTTCAGGGATTAGCCAATATTGGGTAGCTCTTAAAAATCAGGAAAAGATTACCCAGAAACGAAACTCGCGTTTAGGGGATATAAACAAAAAGCTGAATATTTTCACACCCCCGATGACGTTGGGCTTTTATTTTCATCATTCTGCTGCTGAATAATGAAAAACTTGTGTGAACAAACTGTTACGTGGGTAATATGATGCATAACAACGACTTATTGTCAGCTACTTTCAATAACAGAAACACCACGTAACGGCGCTATTTTTCCGGTTGCACGAAAATTGAGGTAATCAAAGAGTACCTGACTGTGGTCGAAAGCCAAAAGCTGAGGTAGATTATCTACACTGAATATCTGACAGTTTTTGGCATCGTCGGCTGCCTCTGGAATGCCAAAAGCTTCGGCTACATAAACTGCGGTGACGGTATGTCCACGGCTGTCACGACTTGGATCAGAATAAAGACCGAGCAAGGCGACCAACTTTATGTCTAATCTAACTTCTTCTCGCGCTTCTCTCACCGCTGCCTGTTCCATCATTTCACCGACATCGACAAATCCCCCAGGAATGGCCCAGCCATAAGGTGGATTGGCGCGCTCGATTAAGACAATAGGACGATTTGGATAATCGATAAGTTCGATAATGGTGTCGCAGGCAAGTGATGGGGTAACTGGCCGGGGCATATGATTCTCCGAGTAAATAAGAAAATCTAACATTTATAATTCAGAATGAAAATGTTAGGAAGAGCATGAATAATGTTGCTCATTGACGTGCTAGCGAAGCAACACATTACGTGTAGCGGCGAGATGTCGTGCGGCAATATGTGGATGGGCGTGATGAATATCATGATGGCAGGTAGCCATAAGACTGTCCCGTCCGAACAACAGCGCAAATAAACGGGCAGTACCCGGTGAAAATTTTTGCGGATAAACACCGTAGGCTTCGCCTCTGCGGTGCAAGCAGTAGAAAAAAGAAAAGTAGCTCACTCCGTAAGCAAAGCGCAGTGGAACCCAGTACCAGAAGAAGGTCAATCCACTGGCGCCAACTAGTGCCACGAACAACACCAACCGCATAAGCGTGCCGCGCAGTAATTGAGCATCCAACCCTTGTTGCGTGATCCAGCGGAAATAACTTTGCTCAGGCGCACTCATCGCATTGATGAACCCCCTCAGCTTGCCACCCCGCAGCTGAAAGTACTCAGGATCCTGCGGCGTGGCCATATAGCGATGATGGCGAAAATGAATGACGCGATATTCACGATAGCCTAATTGTAATGGAGTAAGTAACAGTGGCAGCAAGCGCGTTATTGGATCAACTTCACAAGCGCTACGAAGATGTAACAGCTCATGGGTAGAAAGCATCCAGCGCACTACGAACACCACCATGCTTAGTACTAGGCTCCATGGAGGCAATAGGCCGACAAGCACCACTACTGTATGCAGATAGATGGCGGCAAGCCATAATAAGCTTTGTGTTCTGTAGCGTATCGCGTCCGCCGTAGTGGCAAGAAGAGCAGTTGGAATAGCGCTGTAATTGGTAATCATGTTTTTGCTATCGTGACACGTTTAACTGGGGCAAGAGTAAGTTTTTTAGTTGGCTTTAGCAGACCATTGAAAAACCTATTAACTGCGTTAGAACTTTAAAAGCCACACTATTTTAAATTATGTGCACATTGGAAGTCTGATGGGCTGATAGTCCGATTCACACATAGAGATAGTATGCCCAAAATCCGCCAAAGGTGTGCGAATAAGGATAAAAAATCAGGAATTAATAGAAAATTTAAAAAACTGCTCAAAAAACGAGCAACTTTAGAAAAAAATAGCTTCAAGAAAACAATCAAAATACTTCTAGTCCTTTAAAAATAGTCTTTCAGACTGAAAGTACCGAGTTTTTCAAGGATTTGTTCTGTTAGTGCTGGTTAACTAAACAGGGAACGTGGCGGCTAATCAAATCTTCCCTCGCAAGCTCGCTGATTCCCTAAGAGATCGTACCTTCGTATAGCGGAAGACCAACTTCTGTCAATAGCCCCCAAATAGCATCCTGCTACTGATCAGCATAAAAATTAACTTTACCCATTGCTGCCATGGATAACGCATCCGCTATATCGTCACCTTTAGCATCGGCAAATAAAACAAAAACAAAAGTAATTAAATTTTCTTTGTGATTATTATTAAAACTTTGTGGATAAAATCTGTATAGTTTTTGGATAACAAGAAAAAAAATTAATTTTTCAATTTTATCCACAAATTATCCAAATAAAATTCTCGTTTTATACAGACGAAAAATTTTATTCAGTTTCCTGATATTTAATACATTTTTATAACTATACAGAAATTGACGTTCAATTATTATTATCATTAACTTCTTATATAACAAAGGTTGATAATAGTAACTAATTTATAGTTTTTAGCAGAAACATCAGAAAAACTAAATCGAAACCTATTAAAACAGCCAATGAATCAATTAAAAAGTTCTAGCAAAAAGTTCTGCAGGACGCTGAATTCTCACTAGAGTTACAGCAATCACTACTAAATGCTCCGACGCCGAAAAACAACGCGCAGGAAAGCATTAATCAGATCCTAAACACGAAAAAACAGAACTTAGAAGTACTTAGTTACCACCATGACGATAAAGTTAGATTCCCTAGTTGATCACTCATTAAAAATGATTAAACCTTTCCGCGACACCTGCGAATTGAACATCCATTTTTATTTGACTTATTTGCACGATAAATTGTTTCAAGCGAAAGAATCGCAGCACGGATCAGGCAGCTTGTTTGTACAGATTTCGGATGAGAATTTGCATCCTGTGCGTGAATTAATGGATGATGTTTTTAAACAGACAAACTATCTGAATCTCACCTTTCAAGACTAACAATGTAGATTTCTTGGTCTAGTATGGCAAAAATAGGACGAAAACAAAGGATTCCCAGTTTTTCGGGGGAAAAAGCCGTGAGTCTGGAACAGTAACCTACAGCAGACTTAACTTACCAAATGGAAAGCGTAGAAGAATAATCGCACTGGGAAAACGCGGAAATAAACTCATTTTAAACGCTGCGAAATTCTACAAACCAGCTAATATTACGTGCCAAGGAAATCCCCTGTTTGATTTCAAGTTACGTGGCAAAACATATTTTTAACGTGAGTTCGACATAAGAATCACAACCCTACAAGTGGAAGAGCTTGAGTGAATCTGATATTAAGTGAAGGTTTCTTCTCGCGGAACGTGTAAGC
>NZ_FNPJ01000143.1 GCF_900107265.1 Nitrosomonas sp. Nm33
GCGAGAAAAATACTTTCATAACCGCGTATTTGACAGCATCGATACGCTCGAGAATCATTTGATTAGTGCATTATGTAATCTCGAAAATGCCCCGGCTTTAATCAAAAGTATAACCAGCTGGGATTGGATTATTAATGCAGTTTCTAGTGCAAATTAGAATTAGCCATGAATACCCTAAGTCATAAGCTTACTTCTTTGTATTATTCGTTTTTACTTATAAGAAACACTCTATAAAACGAAAACAGAGAATTTACTTAAACTTCATTTTGGTAAAACCATGTCCCAAAGCGCTAAACACCGTAATTTGTTTGGGCAAATATTTATTCAAGCTTTCCTTCTCCCCTAATTTCTTTAATCGAAAATAATAAATGTTGCAGGAAATTCTTCCGTCCTAATATAGGAACAACTCTTATATCAATGATGATGTCATTTCGATTAATCACTATATCGACCACAGTAACCAATATCTGTAGCGTAAGTGCTACAAATTTATTCACAGAGTTGAGGTGAATCGAACCAGGATTTTCCACTTGAAACAATCAAGGTGAAAATTTTCATAAAAATTTAACTTGAAAATCAAGAATTAATGCTTGAAACAGTTTTTTTACTCTATTGCGGACTGGCAGTTGGCTTACAAGATTGATAAGCATTCAAAAACTGTCGTCTCATACACCTGAGTTTCAAGCAACCCGTTCTACAGTGCAGAGAAGAAAATATGGAGGAAATCGAAACAGATGGTTGGAAGCGCCGTTGTATCAACGCCTCCTCCGGAGAATCGCTGAGAATCGGTATATTCTGTATCTCCCAGTCCAGCCGATAACGGAAAACTTGCTATCAGTCCGGGCTGGGAACGGGCAAGCTAACCTACTGCACAATCCTTGACATCCGCTGGCGCAAAACGGGCCAACAGAGCGCGAGCCGCTTCCACGGCGGGACCGTTGACCTGGCGCGGGTAGCATTCGTTCAGGCACTCCGCGGTACCAGCGCGGATGGCGTTAAGCAATGCTTCCGGGCATTCCGATGTATTATCGAACCAGTCAATATTTTCACAAGGCACATAACTCTCAGTGGCAAGTCCTTCTGAGAAGATCACATCGTGCCGGTCAAGCAGCAAATGGAAGTATTCGATATCCTCGACAGTGGTATCACAAAACACGGTAACGCCGTTGATCAAACTTTTCGCGGGGATAAGGTGATTCCGGAAAAAAATCGCGTGCTCCTGAGAGACAAACACATCCCGCGCTGGCAACGCTGGTCCGAAAGCCCCTGCGGTGATACGCACAGGCGCACCCTTTGCCAACCCGAAAGGGGTAGTGATACGTTGATGGCCAACCCACCGCAACGACTGCCAACCGCCGCTCAGCGTACGCACTTCGTCACCAACAGCTAGCTCCTCAACCGGGCAGTAACCGTGCCGGGTTAGTACCCGCGTACCGCGGAGGAAACAGGCGTATTCAAACGTCGTAATAGGAGAAGATGCGGTCCCAGAAAGTGTTCCATCTTGAATTTTCGAAGGGAAGGTAACTCGAACGGTGTCATTTGAACCAAGTTTGAGAGTGGGAAAAGTCGTAGAGAAATTACTTTCGGAAATTTCCCAAGTAAATGTTTTGCCACCAGTAACAGTCGTAACTATAGCATTAATGGTTTGAGGAAAAGTGTTAGTTCCGTCAGACCATAAAACCGTAACTGAAATTTCTTGGTTAACGCTGGGGGCAGTATTTCCTGCGTAACTACCTGAGCCTGTAATTTTAAAGCCTGAAGTATTACCTTCACTTACATCAATTTTATTATCTCCGGCAACACCATTAGTATCTATAGCAATATTTGAAAAATTTGTTACATTAGCCATGCAGTTGTTCTCCCTCGTTCATGGAATAGTTGATAATTCGATGTGTGTAGCGGTGTCACAGCAATAAAGAGAAAAATGCATTAGCCATCAAATTTCATGGATCATAAGTCTTGAAATAATTCGATATAAAACGAACACAGCGCATTTTGCTTAAACTTCATTTTGGGCAAACTGTGTATCAATAAATAAACGAGTTTTCGAGTATCCCAGAACACCAAACTTTGCTTGCGCAAGCATTTATCCAAACCTTTCTTATTTCTTTATTCAAAAAGAGCGAATATTGTAAGAAATTTATCTGTCGACACTCAGGAATTATTCCTACCTATATATAGATATTATTCCTATTATGTTGTAGGAATATTTCCTACATTAATTATAGAATATTTCTCGTTAAGAGTGAATATTGTAACAAATTTTCCTATTCACACTTAGGGATTATTCCTACTTTTACATAGGCATTATTCCTACTATGCTATATGAATTATTCTTACAAGATTTATAGAATAGTTAATTGCTCCTGAGGTATTCTCAAATTTGCATGAATATTGATATTGAGGGGTATGCAATAGATATGGAATTTGCAAGGATTAAGATAGTTATAGCCAATCACATATAAATTGATTATAATTTGTGAATGACCTATCCAGTATCATTTCGCCGTAAGGTATTATCCGTTCGAGAGAAGGATGGCC
>NZ_FNPJ01000102.1 GCF_900107265.1 Nitrosomonas sp. Nm33
TCTGACTCCTCTAATGATGAAACTCTTTTCCAAATTCGCTTCATCATAAGGAATTCAGATTCCTTTTACTTCTTTTCTTATGTCGAACTCACGTTAGATTAATCTGCGTATCGCTCCGGTACCATTACCCTGATGTAGGAAAGCAGCATTTCTTCCAGAAATAATTTAGCGTTGAGAGGATGACGCGATAATTGCTGGCTCGTGATCAAATTGCGCCAGAAAATGGCAAGTAGCTTGGGATCTGCAGTTGCGACCAATTTTCTTATAGTTGTTTCTTGTTGCACATGGTAGCGAATTTTTCCTGTCGTATAAAAACTCATTAGATCATAGCACCACTTTTGCAACCAGCTGACGATCTCCGGTAAATCCAGTTTATGCAGTCTGTTGGTTAGAGAAATAGGATCAAAGCTGGCTGGCAAGCTGATTTGCCGAATAAAATCAGCATGCTGACTAAAATAATCATCATGGTTGAATGCTACGGCCTGCAAAGGTGAAGCACCTGCCAGAGCCAGACAGATATCGGCATGCTCTACCCCCTGCTGTACCAGCCAGTTGCGCGCAGTAGCCGCATCAGGTATGGGCAGGGTAATTTGCTGGCAACGACTACGAATCGTTGGCAGCAGATCTTGCGAGTGATGCGCCACCAGGATGAAAAGGACATTGGACGGAGGCTCTTCAAGTTTCTTCAATAAGGCATTGGCCGCTGCTCCATTCATGGCTTCTGCCGGATGAATCAGAATCACCTTGAGTCCATCCTGGTGACCGGAAAAATAGACGAAATCGTTTAACGCCCGCACTTGCTCGATAGTGATATGTTGACTGGGTTTCTTCCCTGATTTGCCACTATCTGCATCCTGCTTGTCCGTAGTACTGCTCTCGGAGCCAGCTCCGCCAGACGATTCGATAAGTGCTTCTGGTGTTATTAAATAAAAATTCGGATGTGCTCCCTGCTCGAACCATTTGCAGCTTGCACACATCCCGCACGCAACCCGTTCCGCCGTTATCTGTTTACACAATAATGATTTGGCAAGGCTTCGTGCGAAGTCTAACTTGCCTATTCCCTTTCTACCTTTCAGTAGCAAGGCATGTGTTTTCAAGACAACTGTACCTCTGATTTGCTGCCAGACGGTATATTGCCAGGGATAAAATTCAGCCATTGCTTATAGGTTAATTTAATTAAACAATGTTTCCTGGACGATACCTTCCAGAGCGATTGTCACCTCATGCAGCGGCTGGCCGGCATCAATCAAGCGGATTCTTTCTGGAAATTGCTGTACCCGCTGGAGATAAGCTTCGCGCACTCGGTGAAAAAATTCATCGTGCTCGCTCTCGAAACGATCGGTTATTTTGACCGATTGCACACGCTGTCTAGCCATTTCTATCGGTACATCGAAATATAATGTCAGGTCGGGCTGGAATATGCCTTGTACCCATTGTTCCAGTATTTGTAATTTATCGAATGCAACCCCTCTGCCACCGCCCTGATAAGCAAAACTCGCATCAGTGAAGCGATCCGAAACGACCCACTCCCCCCTATGGAGCGACGGCAGGATGATTTTATCCAGATGTTCTCGCCGTGCTGCAAACATCAGCAATGCTTCCGTTTCCATATGCATGTACTGAGAAGGATCGAGCAGCAAGGCACGCAATTGCTCGCCCAACAAAGTGCCACCCGGCTCACGTGTTGTTACAACATCGATTCCCTTGTCTTCTAAAAAATTTTCCAGCCAGGTCAAATGAGTGCTTTTACCTGCACCATCAAGGCCTTCTAAAGTAAT
The DNA here is from genome assembly GCF_900107265.1 of Nitrosomonas sp. Nm33. Lineage (GTDB taxonomy): Bacteria > Pseudomonadota > Gammaproteobacteria > Burkholderiales > Nitrosomonadaceae > Nitrosomonas. The sequence goes on from NZ_FNPJ01000102.1 coordinate 1,779, forward strand.
GAATTTTCCACGCTGCATGGGTAGCCTGCTTATCTAAATGTTCATAAATAAAATCCACCTGAATCAACTTTGCACTATTATATCTATTCAATGAGTTAAATTTCCTGTTCAGAATAAAAGAATATATGGAGATCAATACTGCCGGCTATCTTGAGAAGGTGCGTTTCATTCCTTCACCCAACTATGATGAGCGTCCCCCTGGATGTGCCATCAGTTTACTGGTAATACACAACATCAGTCTGCCGCCTGATGAATTTGGCGGAAACAATGTGATCGAGTTATTTACTAACCAGCTTGATCCCAAAGCACATCCTTATTTTGAATCACTGCGCGATCTTAGAGTTTCCAGTCACTTTTTCATTCGCCGCGACGGGGAAATCATCCAGCTTGTCCCGTGCACACTACGCGCCTGGCATGCCGGTGTTTCGTGCTGGCGAGGCAGGAATCGCTGTAATGACTTCTCCATCGGAATTGAACTGGAAGGAAGCGATACCCTGCCCTTTGAACCCATCCAGTACGACCAGCTCATTGCGCTCACTGCAGCTTTACTCAAGGCCTACCCTATTACCGATATCGCAGGGCATGCCGATATTGCCCCCATGCGTAAAACCGACCCAGGCCCTTATTTTGATTGGGGGCGCTATCGCCAGGGATTCTCTAGCGGTGGTATTCACCAGAACGTTCAGGTTGGTAAGTGACTTCCACGATGCGAACGCGTAATACTCCACCGCCTGGCTTTGGCCATTCGATTTCATCTCCTTGAGAAAGACCCAGCAGCGCACTGCCGACAGGTGCAAGAACTGAAATCTTGCTTCCGCTGGCGTCAATGTCTTTAGGATAAACCAATGTTAATTCAAATTCTTCAGACGTAGATTCAACTATAAATCTTACCGTAGAATTCATGGTCACCACACTAGGTGGAACATCCATAGGATCAATTACTTCCGCTCGCATCAGTTCAGCCTCTAATTCATCCTTACCTGGAAAAGCATTGCTGGGTAATGAATCAACAAGACTCTCCAATCTCTCCGCATCGAGCGTTGAAATGATAATTTTTGGTCTGATTTGCATTTTTACTCTCTTAAATTTTGATTAATACAGCTTTTATCCGAACAATGAAAGAAGATCTAACAAGAAGATAGGGGAAACGCGAATCACGCGCTATGCCCCTATCAAAACATGCAGCAGAGAATTACTGATAAAACGGCGTTTTATTAAAAGCCTAGTTTTATCGAAATCTCGTTTTTACAGACTCTCAACACAATAATCAGTTCAGCCTCAATTCATCCTTACCTGGAAAAGCATTGCTGGATAATGAATCAACAAGACTCTCCAATCTCTCCGCATCGAGCGTTGAAATGATAATTTTTGGTCTGATTTGCATTCTGACTCTCTTAAATTTTGATTAATACAGCTTATCCGAACAATGAAAGAAGATCTAATTCCGTTTCTAAATCAAACCTGACTTTGCCAGCTTCACCTTGCCGTATTATTGATACTGTCTGCGACTTGCCTTCGTGTCATCTTTGATTTGGAAATGGAATAACAAGAAGATAGGGGAAACGCGAATCACGCGCTACGCCCCTATCAAGACATGTAGCAGAGAATTATTGATAAAACGGCGTTTTATCAAAAACCCGGTTTTATCGAAATTTTGTTTTTACAAACTCTCAACACGATAATTAGCAACCAGTCTAAATTCACTGCCCGGTTGTATCGTGATGATATCCGTTGCAGCATTGGTTGTTTCAACGCATAACATTCGCAGATAATCATCATCCTGCAAATCACCCATCTCTGCCGAGATTTTGGCCCAGGGATTCCACACCACAGCTGTTTGACTACCTTGAGAAGTGATGCGAATCCGGCGTTTCAGGGCAGGATCGTGAATGACGACATCGTCTAAGACATCCAGGTAAATGCGATCCACTTCCGAGCTGATGGTCACAGCACCTGATTGCATTTTTTGCTGTCCCCCATCGACTTTGTCGATGTATTGCCTGCCCTCCAGCCCTGAAACACGGGTTTGATGAATATCCCCCACGCTGAAATAGGTGTGGAAGGCTTGCGTAATAGAGAATGCCTGATCTCCAGTGTTGCGTGTAATTAACGCTAGATTAAGCGTTTCTCCAACTGTAATTTCTAGTTGCAGAATAAAGGCATGTGGCCAGATTGCCTGCGTCTCTGGTGTAACCATCAATCCTAATACCACTTTAGTATCGCCATTAGCAGTCACGCCCGTTTCAATCACGTCCCACATACGGTTACGCACAAAACCATGCGCCGCGCGGCCTTTTCCTTCGGGATCAGGACCAAACCACGGCCAGCAAATCGGCACGCCTCCTTTGATCGCTTTCCCGGCCTGATAATAGGCTTTCTTGCTGAGAAACATCAGATCATCTGTTTTCCCTGCAGGACAGAAAGAAAGCACCTGGCCTGCGTAGACTGAAATTAGCGCATTGGCCTTGGCATTATGGACGCGAATAAATGGAAAACCACCTTGTCCTTCAATGAACTCAACCTGACCAACGATACCATACTCGCTATTTAATTGTGCAATGCTCATTTTTTTACCTTATTTTTGTCGCGATAGGGTTGGAATGATAAACTCAAACCAATACTTCATAAACTGCTATTAATAGATCACTGAATCTTACGTCTAAGGAGAGGCAACTATGGCCCACAATTTATTCAATTCACTGCAATCGCTACAACCCCCTGATGGCAAAACTACTCAGTTTTATTCCTTGGCCACCCTAGAAGAAGCTGGTCTTGGCAAGATTTCACGGCTTCCTGTTTCCATTCGTATTGTGCTGGAATCAGTGCTGCGTAATTACGACGATAAAAAAATCACTGAAGCGCATGTCCGCCAATTGGCTGGCTGGCAGCCGAATGCCGCTCGTACTCAGGAAATTCCGTTCGTGGTTGCACGCATCGTTTTACAGGATTTCACTGGCGTTCCGCTACTGGTTGATCTGGCGGCCATGCGCAGTGCAGCAGAAAGGCTAAGTAAAGATCCCCAGCGTATCGAGCCACTGGTACCCGTTGATCTGGTAGTCGATCACTCCGTGCAGGTCGATTACTATGGCGATAAAGATGCATTGGCACGCAACATGGAAATGGAGTTTGTCCGCAATAAGGAACGCTACCAGTTCATCAAATGGGGCATGCAGGCATTTGATACTTTCAAGGTTGTTCCACCTGGTATTGGTATCGTACATCAGGTCAATCTAGAGTATCTGGCCCGCGGCGTGCATCAGAAAAATGGCTTGATTTATCCAGACACGCTGGTTGGCACAGACTCCCATACTACCATGATCAATAGCATCGGGGTAGTAGGCTGGGGTGTAGGCGGAATCGAAGCAGAAGCAGGCATGCTGGGGCAACCAGTTTACTTTCTTACTCCCGATGTGGTCGGTGTCAACCTGACTGGTCGGCTGCGTGAAGGAGTCACTGCGACAGATTTGGTCTTGACTGTCACCGAAATGCTGCGCAAAGCAAAAGTGGTCGGCAAATTCGTGGAATTCTTCGGTGAAGGTACTGCATCGCTGAATCTACCTGATCGTGCAACCATTGCTAACATGGCGCCAGAATATGGCGCCACCATGGGCTTTTTCCCAGTTGATGACGCCACCCTTCAATACTTCAGAAATACCGGTCGCACGAATGAAGAAATCAATGCATTCGAAGCTTATTTCAAAGCGCAAGGGTTATATGGCATGCCAAGAAAAGGAGACATCGATTACAGTCAGGAACTGCAACTGGATTTGAATTCGATCGCGCCTTCTCTGGCCGGACCAAAGCGCCCGCAGGATCGCATTGCAATTGGCGGTCTTAAATCGACTTTTACTGAACTTTTCAGTAAACCCATCGCAGAAAATGGTTATGGCCAACAAGCAGAAGATCTGACTCGCACCTATACCACCCGCGATACAACTTGCCCGAGTGACGAGGTATGCGTCACCAGTCCGATTAATCAGGATGAAGTCACTCTCCCGCCTGGTTCCGAGAGAAATATGGCTGAACTGGTCAGTAATCATCCAACCCAGGATACCGTCAAAATCAATGGTAAAATAAATTATCCGGTGGAACTGCATCATGGCGATGTCTTGATTGCTGCGATCACTTCCTGCACCAACACTTCCAATCCTACGGTATTAATTGGCGCCGGGTTACTTGCCAAAAAAGCGGTTGAAAAAGGCCTGAGTGTCAAAAGCCACATCAAAACATCACTTGCACCTGGCTCGCGCGTGGTAACAGAATATCTCATTGCTGCTGGCTTAATGCCCTATTTGGAGCAACTTGGTTTCAGTCTAGCGGGCTATGGTTGCACTACCTGCATTGGTAACTCCGGACCGCTGCCAGATCTCATCGAAGAATGTGTCGTCAAAGAAGATCTCGTCTGCTCAGCCGTGCTGTCTGGTAATCGGAATTTTGAAGCAAGGATACACGCCAATATCCGCGCTAACTTTCTTGCTTCACCCCCGCTGGTAGTAGCTTATGCCATCGCGGGCACGGTATTGAAAGATCTCGATACAGAACCACTGGCTTTGGGCAAGAACAATCAGCCTGTCTGGCTGCGCGATATCTGGCCAAGCAGCGCAGAAATTGCATCCCTCATGAAATTTGCTACCCAGGCAGACACTTTCCATCGGCTCTATGGTGATTTCACCAAAAATAACCCCCTTTGGAATAACATCACCTCGGTCACTGGCAAATTATATAACTGGCCAGACTCCACCTACATTGCCGAACCACCTTTCTTCCAGGATTTTTCGCTGCAACCAGCACTTACCAGCAAACCTGACGGTATCATTGGAGCACGGGCATTAGCGATCTTTGGTGATTCCGTCACAACTGATCATATCAGCCCTGCTGGTTCTATCAAGGAAACCTCACCAGCAGGTAAATATCTGCTCGCCAATCATGTTACCAAAGCAGATTTCAATAGTTATGGTTCTCGCCGCGGTAACCATCACGTCATGATGCGCGGCACTTTTGCCAATGTGCGCATTAAAAACCTGATGATCCCTGGCAGTGAAGGTGGGATAACGTTGTTCCGTAGTAGCAATACTGCTGATGGTGAACAAATGCCGATTTACAATGCGGCCATGCGCTATATCGCACAAAATGTGCCTACCGTAGTATTTGCCGGCAAGGAGTACGGCACGGGCTCAAGCCGGGATTGGGCAGCCAAGGGCACGCAACTGCTCGGTGTCAAAGTCGTTATCGCGGAAAGCTATGAGCGTATCCACCGCAGCAATCTGGTTGGGATGGGGGTCCTACCTTTACAATTCATGGACAATGATAATGCCTCCTCCCTTGGTATCAAAGGTGACGAACAATTCGATATTCTTGGCATCGACACCATTCAACCCCAGCAAGAAGTTACTCTTGTTATCCATCACAAGGATGGCAGCCAGCGCAACATCCCGCTGCTCTCCCGCATCGATACCGCAATCGAAGTCGATTATTATCGACATGGCGGCATCTTATCCTATGTACTCAGGCAATTACTGGCTAACGTGAGTTCGACATAAGAAAAGAAGTAAAAGGAATCTGAATTCCTTATGATGAAGCGAATTTGGAAAAGAGTTTCATCATTAGAGGAGTCAGA
>NZ_FNPJ01000101.1 GCF_900107265.1 Nitrosomonas sp. Nm33
GGGATCGCTGTCATGAGCGTTTCACAGCCTTCGTTCATCTCGCCTTCTCGATGATCCTGATGCGCAGACTGCTGCGATTTATGAAATGAGTTCTACTAACGAAACACCATCTGACGCATTGAGGGCATAATGTAAACCGTGCTGCATCCAGGCGAGTCGAAGCGGCAGCCTGCTAGCACTGGCCTTCGACGGGCTCAGGCCGAACGGGTGTATTTGAAATATTTTACTGAAACGATCTACTAGAATAATGAGCAAGTTTCCATACTGAAAAGATGTGTTCAGAAGGAGAGTCATGATACACAAACAATTCTTGATCGGTTGGCTATTGATCTTAGCGGGGAGCAACGTCCCTGTTTTTTCATCAGAGGGCCATTCCTCACATGGTGCGCATGTGCATGGTGAAGCTGCACTTTACATAGTACTCGATGAAAATACTTTATCCATTGAGCTCGAATCGCCTGCAATCAACCTGGTCGGATTTGAGCATGCCCCCACCAATGATACGCAAACAGCAGCAGTATTAAAGGCAAAACAAATGCTGGTATCTGCGGATCGTCTGTTTCATTTTTCAACTACACAATGTTCATTAGAAAATGTGGAAATTGAAGTGCCTTATATTAATAAACATGAGAACAAAAATCATCAGCATCACCACCATGAAACATATCATGATCATGCTGATTTCCATGCCAGCTATATCTTCCAGTGCGAGCAAGCTAAAGACCCAGTGTCCATTTCGATAAAGCAGCTCTTTTCGCTTTTCCCAGGTCTCCAGGAAATCAAAGCGCAATGGATTTTCCAGGATAAGCAGGGTACTGCTTCCTTGACAGCAAGTAACCCCACGCTAAGCATTAACTAAACAGCTACCAGCTTATTCAGAATATATTTCCACTTCGGCCACTTCCATCGTATAAGCAGATGTGGCGACATGGTTCTCAGTCAGCGTTGTTTTCAAAATACCCGTCACCCAGACTGGCTCATGCAAAGCCTCAAGCTTTAAACCCTTATCAAAGATCCCATAGACAATTTGATTAGGTGGTGGAGGGGGAACATGAATACACGCGCCAAAAAATGGCACTAAAAAGAAGTGGGTGACAGTCTGCTTCTCACCGAACTCCAGCGGTACGATAAAACCAGGTAATCTTATCCTTTCATTATCAAATTCTGGTTTGATCCGTGTGGATGAAAGTGCTTGCATGTATCGATCATCACTGGCTTGAGCCATCGCCAGCATGAATTGATTGCTTAACATATCTTCCTCAGAACCATCTTCTATCTCATCAAGATAAGCCGGTGGATTCAACAAGGCATCGAGATCATCCTGTGGCATCAGATCAGTCCACTGGATGGTTTTATAAGGCGCGTCTTTAAACGCCTCTTGTTTAGCGAGCGTTTGATTACCTGATATCGCACCTGAACTGACATCAGGCTCACTCTGAGAGCAGGCGATGAGCAGTACAGCCAGAAGGCTGATGAATTTAGTTGGTTTGTTGATCAGGAAACTGGGTTTCATAATAAGCAGGGCAGATACCATGAAATTAAAGTCATGCTACAGTATAGTACATTAGACCAAGAGTAAAACTGACAAGGAGACTTTCTTGCACTCAGACTCTCCGGAGAATTCTACAACACTGGCTTCAGATCCAGTGTCTCCAATAATAAAAGTCAAGGACTTGCATTTTTCCTATCCTGGAAAAATGCAATCCGCTGTTCTGGATATCCCTGAATGGCATATTGCCAGAGGAGAGCGTGTATTTCTCAAAGGGCCCTCGGGTTCGGGAAAATCGACTTTGCTCAATTTGCTGGCTGGCATCTTGGTTGCCAATAAAGGCAGCATAGAAATCCTTGGCCAAAACCTAGGGGCATTATCTGCCCGTAAACGAGATCGTTTCAGAGCAGCGCATATTGGCATCGTGTTCCAGCAATTCAATCTCATTCATTATTTGACCACACTGGATAACATTCGGCTTGCAACCCATTTCGGCAGCAAGGGGAAGACCGGTCTTGAGTTGACCGCGAAGCAACTTTTTGAGGCGCTGGGGCTGGATAAGGCATTGATCACAAAAAAAGCAAGCAATCTCAGCGTAGGCCAGCAACAGCGTGTTGCGATTGCGCGGGCACTGATCAATGCTCCGGAGATTTTGATTGTTGATGAACCGACTTCCGCATTGGATAGCGATACACGGGATGCTTTTATGAAGGTGCTTTTGCAAATCAGCCAAACCCAGGGTAATACGTTAATTTTTGTCAGTCATGACACGGCTTTGACCTCTCATTTTCATCATGTCGTTAACTTGGCAGAGATCAATCTGGCAGGAGGCAGCAAGTATGTTTGTTAACGTCGCCTGGCATAGCCTGCTCAATCGCAAATATACCGTGTTACTCACGTTGATTTCGGTAGCAATCAGCACCTTTGTTTTGCTCGGGGTAGAGCATATCCGCCACGAAGCAAAAGAAAGTTTCAGCAAAACGGTATCGGGTATGGATCTGATCATAGGTGCCCGTACCGGCCAGCTAAACCTACTGCTGTACTCTGTTTTTCGCATGGGCAATGCCACAAATAACATCTCATGGGAAAGCTATCGTGAGCTCGCAACCGATCCCAAAATTGCCTGGACGATTCCAATCTCATTGGGTGATTCCCATCGTGGCTACCGGGTAATGGGCACAACACAAGACTACTTTAGACACTTCCGCTTTGGTCAGAATACATCGCTATCCTTTGCGCAGGGCGGCCCCTTTGTGCAGTTATTCGATGTAGTGATCGGCGCCGAAGTCGCCAGAAAACTTGGTTATTGTCTGAATGAGAGTATTGTCCTAGCCCATGGCCTCGGACAGGCCAGTTTCAGTGTGCATAATGACAAACCTTTTCGCGTAACAGGTATTTTGCGGCCGACTGGGACACCTGTCGATCAAGCTCTGTACATCAGCCTGCAAGGAATGGAAGCAATCCATCTAAACTGGAAAGAGGGCGTAAAAATCCCAGGCAAGCAGATTTCAGATCATGACATAGAAAAATTCGACCTGACTCCCAAAAGTATCACGGCTTTCATGGTGGGGCTTAAATCAAAAATGACCACGTTTCATGTCCAACGACAAGTCAATCACTATCAAAAAGAACCGCTGCTCGCCATTTTACCGGGCATTGCGCTCACCGAACTGTGGCAAATGATGAATATGATGGAAAACACCCTCAGATTGATCTCTATCCTGGTTTTATTTTCATCGTTGTTGGGATTAAGCACCATGCTGCTTTCCTCGATACGCGAAAGGCAGCGCGAGATTGCGGTCATGCGCGCCATCGGCGCCAGCCCCTTTTTCGTGTTTCTGATCATTCAAACCGAAGTCCTGCTGATTTCCTTAAGCGGAATAATTGTCGCAATTTTTGCGCTAGTGATAGGGATTTTCTTTGCTCAGCCGTTGCTCGCAGAAAATTATGGAATCTTTATTAATCACTTTGTTCTCAACCGTGAGACGCTCGGTATTTTAGGAATCATCGTTATGGGCACCTTGCTGCTCGGACTCATTCCCGCACTCAGTGCCTACCGCCTGTCCCTGCACCATGGTCTTGCTGTGAGGAGTTGAATGAGGTCATTTAGCTCACACAAGAAAATGAGGGAATAGAGTAAATTTTTAATGTGTTCTACGCTTTTCCACTGCCTCAGCCAACAAATGCAATACCTGCTCGGTAGTCTCGAAGCTGATGCAGCCATCAGTAATGCTTTGTCCGTAAACCAATTCTTCGCGTTTCTTGCCATCCGCTTTCTGATTGCCTTCGACCAGATGACTTTCGATCATCACGCCACAGATGGCTTTATTTCCGCCCGTAATCTGTTCGGCTACATTGGCTCCCACTTCCGATTGGCGCCGGTAGTCTTTATGGCTATTGGCATGACTGAAATCGATCATCAGGTAAGGTGGCAGCTTAGCTTTGGATAAATCTTCAATGGCCGAAGCTACACTGACTGCATCGTAGTTAGGTTTGCGCCCGCCACGCAGGATGATATGACAATCTTCATTTCCTTTGGTCGCAAAAATGGCGGTACGTCCCTCTTTGGTAACCGAAAGAAAATGATGCGGACGAGAAGCCGCGCCAATCGCATCGATAGCGATATTTAAATTACCATAGGTGCCATTCTTGAAACCAATGGGACAGGAAACACCGGAAGCTAGTTCACGGTGCGCCTGACTCTCGGTGGTACGTGCGCCAATCGCAGCCCAGCTAACCAAATCTGCCAGATATTGCGGACTGATCAAGTCAAGATATTCCGTTGCCGTAGGCATTCCCAGATTATTCAAATCCAGTAGTAGCTTACGCGCTATGCGCAAACCCTTATTGATGTGGAAGCTGTTATCCAGGTCAGGGTCGTTGATCAAACCTTTCCAGCCGACGGTTGTCCGTGGCTTTTCGAAATACACTCGCATGATGATGTGCAACTGATCCTTGAACACCTCGCGCAAATGCTTCAAACGGGCTGCATATTCCAGCGCTGCATCCACATCATGAATGGAGCAAGGACCTGTCACCACTAGCAAGCGATCCTCTTCACCATGCAAAATACGGTGAATGGCCTGCCGTGCGGCATAGACTGTTTCTGTTGCAACTTCCGTTATAGGGTATTCACGGTGTAATTCCACCGGTGGGGTAAGTTCATGCATGCCGATAATGCGTATATCATCGGTCTGAAATTTCATAATGGTTCCTTTGTTTAATTGCATACGATCCGGCCCAAAGATTCATTTTTCCACAGGCAATACGAAAGCTTGCAGAAAAGCACAAATACTATTTTAACCTAGTCGGAACTTACATTTTGCCAGTTTAGGAGAGAAATTTATGGTAAAAAGCAAAGCAGGTCGGGAGAGGAGGAACCTCGACCGTACAGCATTGGACTTATGAAATTGCTCCTTTGTGAGGGATGAGATGTATTGGGATATCAAGACGGTCAAACCACTACCCGATAACCACATTTATGTTATGTATGTCCGATGCACCCAAATCCGTAGCAACTTCAGCGTGAAATGCTATTATACTTATCACCTGGTTCAAGCCGGAACGGGCCGCTATCTACTGGACACTAAAGTTGGGTTAGGCAATGGCTGCAAGGGAAGCAATGGCAAAACAAAAGCCCCACCGGCTGCAATAGCCCGGCAAGGCTGCTAGTTTTTACATTTTCAATCAGCTCTCACAAATCGCATCTATTTGCTTTTAATTCATCAAGCTTCATCCCGGAGTTGCGCGTGATTCATAAGTTTTGAACATATGGCGTATCAAAATTCTCCTAAGGTTTACTGCCTGGATAGCAGCAGCACATTGTTAATCCTCAGGCTTCTCACACATGGCATCGCCGCGCATTTCGCAAGCACGCCATCGGATTTTCTTCGCCCAATAAGTGAAAGCTTGCTCGACATCTTCCCACTGGCTCAGTGATTTCCAGGCGTATTTGCCTCCTCCACGGCGATCAACGCCAGCAGCCAGTAATTCGCCAGTTTGGCTATCTGTTGCTTCCATTTCGATGGAGGCTTTGCCGACTAAGCTTTCCGTTCCACTGAGCGCTTTCTTTCCTTTGGACACGATGAGGGAACCTGGATGCATAGCCGTAAGGTTATCCAGTACGGGTACACCTTTCCCAGCTTCCGTGATGCCGATGCGAATCCTTACGACTCCAGGGCCAGCTTGCTGGACCATGGTATAGTCCTTGCGCAATTCTTCATCGACGCGAGACCAGAGAAATTGCGATAAATGGTTTGCATCTTCCATATCGATATTCTTGGCGCTCGATTTTTCTCCACGCCAGACCTGCACACGCTCCAGCAAGATTTTCGTGTAGGATTTGAACTTGGTTTTATCCGGTGTTAAATAAACCAGCGACGCCTCAGTTTCGTTCGCTGCGGGACGGAGCATGGAGTAGTCCTCTAAAAAACCGGATGGCTCAGCTTTTCCATATCCTCCAGCCCGTTCGGTGGTGGCACACGCTGTGAACATTACTACACATATACCAATCAATATCAGCCGTTGTATAATCATGATTCGCAGTCTCCTTAATAAACACTTCGCACAAGAGTTTATCTTCCGACACTAGTTAATCCTATACTGCTTATACAGGCAAAGCAATCTGATTCAGAAACCGCACAATCATTGAGCACACGGTACCCTGTACTTAGGATCCGGACTCTTTAACTACGAATAATTTTAAGATTCCCATCGGGAGACAAGTATGATTCAATGCTCTGAAAGGAGGGTTAGATCATGAAAGGATTATTCTAGTTTACGGATGAACAATAGTCACGGATAGAACCGCTATTACCGCAGAACACGCGTGGATTGAAGCATGTTGACGATCAGCGGGTTTTGAGCGGGATCATGCATGTTTTGAAAAGCGGCGGCAGATAGGTGGATGCTCCGTGAGAATACGGTCCGAAGAAAACACTCTATAACCGCTTTGTCAGATGGGCCGAGCGCGGCGTCTGGGAAAAGATATTCTCTGCGCTAGCTGGAGCGGAAGGGGAGCTGGACCGGTTGCCTCGCGCCACGTGCCTTTACTGACATCATATCCCGGTCGATACTCTTACATTGCCATCCGGCAGCGGTCAGTAATGAGCAGACACATCGCTCGAGCCACGCTCGAAGGAATGATCAAGCTAGGCAATCTCGTACCATTTTCCCAGGTAACGGTCGAGCTGAAAATTATCGACAGGCTCAATGCCTTCTGGCGGACTGATACACGTCGAGAGTAAAAGACATAAGTGGAAAAGCAGAGGGGTATCTTTTACTCATGCCCGATCATATTTAATCAACGTAAATAGCAGTGCCGCTCTCTGACTCCATCAGCATGCCATTTTCCTTACCGAGCACCTCGTAATCGATGTCGATTCTAATCACTGCGTTGACAACAAGTTCTTGGGCACGTTCCCGCAGTTCTTCCCATACAATATCGCGAACGCGCTGAAGAGCTCTTTCTCATAAGTTCCAGAGCAGATCCTTCAAAACATTGGCACCCAACACCGCTTCACCAGCAACGATAGCGCAGTATTTCGTTATGCGCTTACCATCGAGATTGGGAATAGTTGTGAGTAACATGATTCATCTTCAATGAAGTTTAGTCTATGAATATTTCTTCCTGCTGATTCGCGATTAAAATATCAATGCAAAATATAAAAAACATCCTGAAACTCAATATAGATAATGCTTTTTATTTTGTATCACACCAGCTTGGACAATAGAAAAGTAAGTTACCCCCTCCAACATATTAAATTCATCCAGCAGTAAATGACTGGGCAACCTAATTTTAAAAAGAGAAACAATTACTGGAAATATCATAGCAATATATCAAAAGATTTAGATTTCACCTCACTATCACAAGACAAAGTAAACGACATTGATGTTTTAATCACCCTTGCTGTCCAACAACCAACCTATCTCTACCTGTCACGTGAAAAAATAATGCAGATAAAAACTAGCTTAATGAAATTGGTGTTACTAGGGTCTGTTGACGTTTTGAGATAAGTATTTCATAAATAGAAGCAAACTCGTAATATTGAGAGGTTCTCACACTACCAATAAAACGAGTTTGCGATGCCCCGATTGATGCTCAACGATGAGCTCTGGTCGAAGCTGGAGAAAATTCTGCTTCAAGAAGCGATTTATAACAAGCGCAATTTGCGCATGACAGTAGAAGGTATGCTATACC
>NZ_FNPJ01000046.1 GCF_900107265.1 Nitrosomonas sp. Nm33
ATCGGGAAAAGCCGTGCGGGCAACACTACGAAAATCCACCTGGCTGTTGATAGTTATGGTTTGCCGGTTGAATTTGAAATCACCGGTGGAGAAGTGAATGATTGTTCTGTAGCACCGCAGCTGATTGCCAGGTTACCTGATGCGCAAGCGATTGTAGCGGATAAGGGCTATGACAGTGAGTGTATACGTGAGCAGATAATAAAGAAGGGAACCAGGGCTGTGATTCCAGGAAAGCGCAATTCGTTGAAGGGTAACGCAGATATGGATTGGGGCTTGTATAGATATCGACACTTGGTGGAAAACGCTTTTGCCCGACTAAAACAGTATCGGGCAGTGGCAACACGATACGACAAACTAAAGAGAAATTATGAAAGTATGGTTGCCATGGCATGCGGGTATCTGTGGCTACCTGTGTGAAATGTCAACAGACTCTAAGGATCTTTATAGAAAAATTTGTAAATAGCGGAGATGTGATGGAAGCCTCCTCCCTACGGGGAGTAGGGGGTAAGCGGTAAAGAATGAGGTAGCCCCTTGCGAACCTGACGGCATCTACGTGCCAAAGTGGAGATAATGAGTTCTTTCCACAAATGGACGAAAGGGCTAAAATGAATTTCACGACATACGGGTTGGATATTGCAAAGCGAGTTTTTCAACTGAATTGGGTGGCGCACGAGAGCGACGAGATTCATAACCGCAAGTTTGGTAAACATGAACTGCTGGAATTCTTTGCGCAACGTGAAGCTGGACTGATTGCAATTGAAGCGTGCGGTAGCGCGCACTAATGGCGGCGCAAACTGATGGCACTGGGGCATGAAGTCAAACTTATCCATGTCAAATTTGTCCGGCTCCTTGTGCAAGACAACAAGACTGATGCGGCGGATTGCCTGTAAAACAGAAGATCAACAAGCAGCGATGCTGGCGCTGCACCGGATGAGATTGTTGCTGATCAAGTTCCGTACCATGCAGGTGAACCAACTACGCAGCTTGCTCTACGAGTTTGGTATTACGTTATTTGATTTGGTAAATCAATCAAAGAATTATGAATCTCTTTTCATGATCCTATTTGTTATTTTTACTGGAAGTGGTTTGTTTTCAACTTTTCCAGATCGATAATTTTACTTATCATCCCTTCTTTTAGGAGACTAGAGTAAGTTACTTTGCCCGCGAGAGTGGCTATCCAGTAAATACTTTGAACTTAGCAGTAGCAGATTGCTAATCCGATAAGTCTCTATTCTTATTGAACAGCTTAGATCCTTATTCTAATGGGTAAAATAGCTAATCTCAGTAATTCTAAGCCAGACAATATAAAGTCAAAACCCAAGCGTAAGCGTAGCGTGATAGCGCACACCAACAAAGGGAGAGTCTGGAAATGGCTAAGAAGATACCAGTCCAGTGAATTCAAACGAAAACTGGTACTGCTAAGCATAGAAGTCCTTAGCCTGGGTGTGACAGTAGTTTTGGCCATCATGGTACTGTTAGGTTACTCCGCAAACCAGTTTTCAGGTACTAGTTTTTTCGGCAGCTTGCTGCCATTCTCTATCGGCGTAGTCGCATTGATAGTGGCCGCTTCCGTTTTCTCCATCGGCTGGTGGAAACTGAGAAAAAGGCTGCAGTTTCATTCTGAATTATTGCCCCCCATTTTATCTTTTTCATTTGCCTTGCTGATTACCTGGTCTGTTATCTACGGACAGTTTACCCTGGCTTATGGAAATTTCCGTACTCTGATTGGAGGCAAGGAAGAAGCAGGCCGAATGGCAATCGCACATCAAGTATACGCAGCTTATCGCAGGCATAGTTCAACACAACTGCAGAAAATGGTTAACCGATCTCAGGAATATCGCCAAGCCATCAAAGATGCAGCCGATGCTTTCGATATTGATATCAATTTGCTACTGGGTATCGCAGCAACAGAATCGTCTTTCATATCGAGAGATAGCAGTGACGGTGGGCGTGGTTTATTTCAAATTACCCAAGTTCCGAAAACGGCAGTCGCTCAAGTACTTAAACGTCTAAATGTCGAAAAAATCTCTCTGGAAAACCCCCGGCACAACGCCTTTATTGCTGCAGCTACATTTAAACGCTATTTTGCGGAAATGAAAGGCGATCTTTTTCTGACTTTGTTAGCCTACAATATCGGTCCCGCTAACGGTGGTTTGCGTTTTATCATGCAGCAATACGGCGCTTCTGATTTCACAACCATTCAACCTTATTTACAAACATTGCCGCGCGACTATCCGATACGGGTATTATCCTACTCCTTGGCGTTTCGTCTCTGGCAAACAAAAGGTAAATTACTCGCTTACGAAGAAGGAAATAATGCTATTTATATACAACGCATCGGCATACCAGGATTGCATACCGGTTTGTAATTATTCAGCATAAGGAATCACTATTTATAAGTCCTTTGGGTAATCTTAACCAATGATTTCAACATCATGATTGGCATGTCTTAATGTAAAATCAGACATATTTAGTTTGTACGTTTGTTGCAGGGGAGGGGTACCAAAATCCATATACATATCCTTTATCCGTGCATCTTGATGATATGCAGGCACTCGTTCATCGAGAAATTCTCCAGCAATAATGAATTTTGGTATCGCGGGCGAAATCCAGGGGTACCATCGCTGCGCTGATATCTTCGATGATCAAATCTGCCAACGCTTCTTTATCCATTTTAAAACGGCGGAAATTGGTTGAGAAATACAATATTCCACCCGGCGCCAGCAACGCCGCAGCGTTGTGGATCATTTCCATGTGATCACTCTGGATATCGAAGACCTTGTCCATTTTCTTGGAATTGGAAAAAGTTGGCGGATCAAGAAAGATCAAATCAAAGTGCTGCTTTTGTTTTGAATCAGCCTGCTTGACCAGCCATTGCAGGCAATCGGCGCGCACCAGCTTGTGATCGCCATGAATGTTGTTGAGGTCGAAATTTCGTTTCGTCCAATTCAGATAAGTATTGGACATATCGACAGTGACGCTGGCCACTGCTCCACCGATCGCAGCATGCACAGTGGCGCTACCGGTGTAGGCAAATAAATTCAGGAAACGCTTGCCCTTAGCTTGTTGTTGAATCAGCAAACGTATTGGCCTGTGATCGAGAAACAGGCCAGTGTCCAGATAGTCCGCGAAATTCACCCAGAATTTGCAGCCACCTTCTTCAACGATATAAAAGCGGCCTGAATCGCTATGTTTTTGGTATTGATCGGTACCTTTCTGCTTGCGGCGTATCTTTAAAAATACTTGCTCAGCGGGAATTTCTAGCACTTTGGTTATTTCTGCCATTGCTCCAGCTAGCCGCTGCTGGGCCTTGATGGGATCAATAGTTTTCGGTGACTCGTATTCCTGGACGTTAACCCAGATCTGCTCGCCTTGATAAATATCTATTGCCACCGCGTATTCCGGCAGATCGGCATCGTATAGTCGGTAGCAATGTACCTGATTCTGTTTGGCCCACTTGGTTAGTTTCTTCAGATTCTTGCGCAAGCGATTGGCAAACATTTCCGCCTGACTGTCAGACTGGTTGGCTTGGACACAGCAGTTGATTTGCTTGATGCGCTCTTGTTGAGATTTGACTTTAGGTTCAGAAAAAGCCTTTGCCAGTTTATGATGCATTATACTATCTACAAAAAAGAGATTTAGGGTAAGTAATTTATCTTCTCCCAAAACAAAGTAGTTTTATTCTGTCAAAGCATGAAATTACTCTGAAAAAAACGATAGCTCATTGTTTCTTCTTATTATCACTTGGCTAGCGAAAATGAATTTGGCTGAAATATCCAATACTAATTCAACTGCACTAATGCAATAGAACCATACCGCCACGAATGTTCAGCTTGTCACAGTATCTTCAATAGATCATTTAGTGCAATATAATCGAAGCTTTCAAGACTGAATATATTCATGAGAAAGAGCAATTTGAATATAAATATGTTCTCTGTAAAGAACATATTCTAAGTGTATTTTTTTCTTAACATAAAACTTGATTAAAATTTTTGAATTAAGAAAAAAAAGTGGGGTCAGAATTAATTGAGCTTTGTCTCTATTTATTTTGCTGGATATATTTGATTAATATTATTTATTTTCAGCCGTATTGATCCAGTCAGAGATAAAATTATAATTATGAATTCTGAAATATGAATTTATCTATTTGGATTATAAAACATTTTTAATATTATGAAATAATCCACAATTTTTTTAAATATATTCATAGTATCAATCAAATTCGTCTTAACATATAACAAAATTACAACTAATTGATTACAATAATAAAAATTATATGTCTAAAATTTAATCGAATTAGAAAATATTATTACAGATAATCGTCTTAGTATCAGTATATACAAATTACTCACAAACTTATCCACAGAAATTGTGGACAAATATTAATTTGATTAATGAAATTTAGAATTACTAATTTTATAGATTTAAATAGCAATACAAAGGAATTATCAAAATGAACAACTATGTACAACGTTTTCTATTGGAAAATCTAGACATACGGGGTGCAGTGGTGCATCTGGACAGCGTATGGCAGAAAATGCTGCAAAATCGGAATTATCCGGCATCTGTTGTCCAACTGCTTGGAGATATGAGTGCTACCACGCTTTTATTAAGCGGTAATCTCAAGCAGCTTGGACGCCTAACCGTGCAGCTGAAAGGTGATGGTCCAGTTCCCATGTTGGTCATTGATTGTAATGAAAGTCTTCATTTGCGCGGCATGGCTAAATATGCGCCCCAGGTTGCAGCGCAGCCAGTACCTGATTTACTGGGGCGTGGTCAACTTGTGCTGACCTTGGATATGCTGTCCATGCGCGAAGCTTACCAGAGCATTGTGCCACTCGATGGCGACACGATTGCCGAAATATTCGAACACTATTTCAAGCAATCTGAACAACTTCCATCACGTTTATTCCTGGCTACATCAGATAATGCCATTTTTGGTATCCTGTTGCAGAAGCTACCCACTGCCGATCAGCAAGATCCCGATGGCTGGACTCGTATAGAGGCACTTGCCGCAACCGTGCAGGATCAGCCAATATTCAAACTGGCAGCTGAAGAAATTCTCACTCGCTTGTTTATGGAAGAAACCATCCGCGTCTTCGATGCTCAGACGGTCAGCTACGGCTGTCGTGAAGATCCAGCCAAAATCTATAATATGTTGCACTCCTTAGGCCGTGCGGAAGTTAATGCTATTCTGCAGGAATGTGGCGAAGTTGTCGTGCATGACGACATCTGCAATCGCGAATACCGCTTTGACGCGCTAGCTATTGACGCAATCTTTCGCGAAGCCGGGCCGACGGTACATTGAGATCACGTACTACGGGTATATTCTCAATCAGCGATGAAACGTTATTATGCTACAACGTTAAAAACTTACCAGCGGCATGAGCAACACCGCTGGTATGGTCAAAGGTGGTTAAGAGTCCCAGGAATTAAAAGGACGCTGAGCAGATTACATACCAGATCATAACGGTGCGATCACGAGAGTATTTTATTCCTCTACATCAATATTCACAGTTATTCATTCACACCGATATCGGGTGGCATCGGTGGTATTTCCGTTGGCATGTTTGGGGGCAGTTCTGAGGGTGATTCGGGGATCTCGTCTGGACCGCCCGGGGGAAGGCCTGGCGGTATTTCTTCGGGTGGTACTTCGGAAGGAATGTTGTGCGGGATTTCCGGCTCACCAGCGCGATGGGATGTACGCATGTTGATCACTTGAGTATTGGGTTATTACATTGTATTTGATTATATACTTTTACTGCTTATTAAAAGATCAACATATGTATCTCAGATACAAAATCTAATAAAGTGGCACAGCAATTGACTGAAATGCATTCCAAATTTTCTGCGTATCTTTATATTTTACACTGCATCGAAGATGCCTATTTAAATAGAAGACATCGAAATATTACTTTAGCTGATATCGTGGTAATCTTTATTTTAGATTTTCATAAATTTTAGAGATACTAAACGATATGGATTTTTCTCCTTTGGTTTCACAAACGATTATTAATAAACATGCTTTGCTCAGAAAGCATCCCTTAGGTATTCCTGAATACCCTGAACGGCAGGATCTTCATACTGAGCTTAATGCAGATGTTTATGAGTTGGTGAGTATTCCTGCACAACTTTCGCATTTGGTGCTTTTATCTGATCGACAATGGGTCGATCAAGAACGCCAATTAATAGTTCAACTTTGTCATCGTTATGGCATTTTGCCGCCTAATACTCACTTTGACCAATTCAGTGCCGAATTTGGTGAGTTTCGTTTACGGTGGGAACGCCATACCGAATATTCTACGTATACGGTTTATTGTAAAGGTCCGTTCGATATTCCTTTTGCTAGACCAGCTATTACCTATGTACCTCAAGATTGGTTAGCCAGCTTGCCCGGTGAAGTGTTGGTTGCGACGCATATTGCATTGGATGATCGATCTCGTCCTAGCCGTAGCCTAAGTGAATTAGCAAGTCTATTTGCATCAAACACCGTCATTGGCTCCAAAGTGTCGGGGGGGAGTGCCAGTGTTTGGAGTGACAATCAAATTCACGCAGATAGTTTTAGTCGAATCTTGATTCATGATGATAATCTACGTAGTCGTCAGGTTGGGAGGTTGGTGCAGCGTTTGCTGGAAATTGAGACGTATCGTATGCTGGCAATACTGCCGTTGACACTAACGCGTAGGATAATTCCTCAGTTGGAGCGTTATGATGATCGCCTGACGGAGCTGATTACTGGTAATGAATTGACCGGGTTTGAAGATGAGCAGCGTTTACTGGGTGAATTGACAAGGTTAGCCTCGGAAATCGAAAAAATCTCTGCCCAAACTAGCCATCGGTTTAGTGCATCACAGACTTATTACGCTATCATGCAACAACGTATCGTTGAATTGAGGGAGGAGCGTATTGAGGGGTTGCAGATGCTTTATGAGTTCAGAAAACAGCGAGTGATTTCAGCAATGGGAACTTTCGACCTGGCTCGTTCTCACCTGGAAACTCTTTCTTTACGAGTAACACGCGCTTCATCTATGCTACGTACACGCGTCGATATTTCCATGGAATCACAAATTCGTGATTTATTGAAATCCATGGATAATCGAGCACATTTACAATTACGCTTACAAGAGACTGTTGAAGGATTATCGGTTGTCGTGCTGAGCTACTATTTGCTCGGTATAGTAGGCTATGGACTTAAGGCAGCAAAAGCTGCAGGATATGCTATTAATGTCGAATTAATCACTGGCATTGCGATTCCAGTAGTACTCTCGATCGTTTATTTCGGAGTAAGGCGCCTGCGCCAGAGGGTGAAGAAAAAGTAATTAAGGTATTTGATATTTGCCGCATCATTCCTTTGGCTATTTTGTCGATATTTATCTCATGAGCAGATGGATTGCAAATATTCTGAAGCGACTAGAAGATCTTAATTGATCGAAGGTACAAAATAAGCGTTACCTTGTATTCGTTTCAAACATGACAACGCTTATTTTTGTAAATTCGTTTAGGTTAGATTGAGATTAAGTTGTATTAAGAAGTACTCTCTGTTTCGACTTCAGTAACTGCTTTCATACTTAAGCGGAGCCGGCCTTTATCATCAGCTTCCAGTACTTTTACTCGAACAGTCTGGCCTTCTTTAAGATGGGTAGCAACGTCTTCAACGCGCTCATGAGCAATTTGAGAAATATGTAATAAGCCGTCTTTTCCAGGCAGTACACTGACAATTGCACCAAAATCCAGGAGTTTCAATACTACACCTGTATATATCTTACCTACTTCTACTTCTGCGGTAATATCCTCGATACGTTTCTTTGCAAGCTCGCCCCCCTCGCTATTGATGCAGGCAATCGTGACTGTACCGTCATCGCTTATATCTATGGTGGTATTGGTTTCTTCAGTTAGGGCACGGATTACTGCGCCACCTTTACCGATAACATCACGAATTTTCTCAGGGTTGATCTTAAATTTGATAATGCGTGGAGCGTGTGTCGAGATGTTTTCCCGGGTTGCAGGAAGAGCTTTCTTCATGATATCCAGGATATGCAAGCGGCCCTCTTTAGCCTGTAGCAAGGCTACCTGCATAATTTCTTTAGTAATCCCTTGGATTTTTATGTCCATTTGCAGTGCTGTAATACCTTTCTCAGTACCCGCCACCTTGAAATCCATGTCTCCCAAGTGATCTTCATCACCAAGAATATCGGTCAACACGGCAAAGCGATTTCCTTCTTTAATCAGTCCCATGGCAATGCCTGCCACATGGGCTTTTAAGGGAACTCCTGCATCCATCAATGCAAGGCATCCTCCACAGACCGAAGCCATGGAGCTGGAGCCATTAGATTCCATGATTTCGGAGACTACCCTTAACGAATAACCGAATTCTTCAGCTGAAGGAAGCACTGCTTCCAATGCACGCTTTGCGAGACGACCATGGCCTATTTCACGTCGCTTTGGCGTACCAACGCGTCCAATTTCTCCTGTAGCAAAAGGGGGCATATTGTAATGAAGCATGAAACGTTCTGTATATTCCCCCTGTAAGGTATCAACTTTCTGTTCATCGCGTGCGGTTCCTAATGTGGCCACGGCCAGAGCTTGTGTCTCACCGCGTGTAAATAATGCTGAACCATGTGTTCGTGGAAGTACTCCATGGCGTATCGAGATAGGACGCACAGTCCTTGTCCCGCGTCCATCTATACGCGCTTCTCCATCAAGAATTTGAGTACGAACAATTCGAGATTCGAGTTCAAAGCCAATTTCATTGACTGATTGTTCATCAGGACCTCCTTCTGTACCTACACCTAATTCTGTGGAGACTCGTTGCCAAATTTCTTTAATCGTTTCGTTTCTAACTTGCTTTTGTTTTAATTGAAATGCATTACGCAAATCTGCTTCTGCCAATTGCGAAATTCTTTCAGTTAATACCAGATCTTTTTCAGTTGGTTTCCAATCCCATGCAGTAACGCCAGCTTCATCAACAAATTCATTAATGACATCAATAACTATTTGCATTTGCTCATGACCAAACATAACAGCACCCAGCATGATCTCTTCAGATAATTCCATTGCTTCTGATTCGACCATTAAAACCGCTTGCTGTGTTCCAGCTACAACTAAGTTAAGCTGAGGTTGTTTGAGTTCGGTGGTAGTTGGGTTAAGTACATATTCATTATTAATATAGCCAACGCGGGCAGCTCCAATAGGGCCATCAAATGGAATACCCGACAGTACTAGCGCAGCAGAAGTACCAATCATTGCCGCTATGTCAGCATCCACTTCAGTTTCGGCTGATAAAACTGTTGCAATAACCTGTACTTCATTATAAAAGCCAGCAGGAAATAATGGCCGAATAGGACGATCGATCAATCTTGAAGTGAGTGTTTCTTTCTCGGAAGGACGACCCTCACGTTTAAAGAAACTCCCGGGAATACGACCTGCTGCATAGAATTTTTCTTGATAATCAACGGTCAACGGAAAGAAGTCTTGCCCAGGTTTGATATTTTTATCTCCGACGACGGTAACCAATACGACTGTATCATCCATCGTAACCATTACTGAGCCATGAGCTTGTCTCGCAATTTCTCCGGTTTCCAAAGTAAGTGTATGGCGACCGTAGGTAATACTTTTCTTTATCAATTTCAATTAGCAATCCTTCTTTATTGATGTAATCATCTTTGTTTGATTGGCTATTTCCCTGCTCTATAACCTATTTTATTGTTTAATTAAACGATTACTTAAAGTTTCTTTGAACTAGGGAAGAAAGCTAATAAATTAATTATTTGCGTAAACCAAGGCGCTCAATTAGCGCAATATAACGATCGTTGCTCTTGTTTTTTAAATAATCAAGTAATTTACGTCGATGACTTACCATTTTAAGTAAGCCGCGGCGGGAATGATGATCTTTGACATGTGTTTTGAAGTGATTGATCAAATCGTTGATGCGAGTAGTCAAAAGCGCCACCTGTACTTCGGGAGATCCAGTATCTCCTGCGGCTCTTTGATAGTCATGCACCACCTGGGCTTTTTGCTCAGTTGTGACTGCCATATAATTAATTTTCTCCAGTTTTGTTAATTAACCTATTTTAAGAACCCAGAATTTTACTCTTTAATAGGCTATTTGTCCAAAACTTACAAAGCGTTGGGTGTGAGATACAGTTGAAGAGAATCTATAACCTTCTTGATAATTTGGATAAAACACCATTCTGATAGAATTCAGAGTAACCAGATTTTAAAATCCATAAGAGACAATATAAATTTTATCTGTTTTCTGCTTAATTTGCTTATCTTTGGTGTAAAGCATCAATACTCAAGATCGTTATGATTCTCCTGCAGAGATTCGTATATTTGGGAAAATTACAGAAAAAGCTGTCCCCAAGCCTGGGTCACTGGTAACTTTAAGTTGGAGATTATTGTTAACTGCAGCAATTTTAACTAGCGACAAACCAATACCACTGGATGATTGGTTATGCATTACTGCTCTTGGAGAATAAAAGTACTCGTTAAAAATATTCGGTAAATCCTTTGCTTCAATGCCAATTCCATGATCAGAAATTGTCAAAATTGCAGAATTATCTGGCAATTTAACAATGGAATTAATATCAACCGCTGCATCATCATAAGAATAAGTAATCGCATTGGCGATGATATTTTCAAACAATATTTCTATCTGATCCGGAATGCCCCTGGCAAAAAAATTTTGGATTGATAACTTTATTTCAATATTTCTTGCTGTTGTTACGGGTTTTAATTTATCGATGCATTTATAAATTGTTGCTGAGATATCAATATATTCCATTGCATCGTTATTACGTCCAGCTGTTTTTAGTCGTTCAAGTTTAAGTACATCCAGAATTAAATTAGACATACTATGCCCGCGTCTATCAATTTTGGTTAGCACTTCTTCTATCTCAGACGAAACTTGTCCACAGTATCCTCCTTTAATCAAATTAATTTTGCTTCGAATAGCATCAAGTGGTGCTTTAAGTTGATGTGTCACAAGCATAGCGTACTGATCTTTTGCAATTTGAGCTTGATTAATTTGTTCATAGGCATCACGGAGATATTGTTCGTGTTTACGAACAACCAGTGTAAGGCGTGAGACAACATACCAAACAATAAAAAATAAAGTATTGAGTGCAATCATCCATACCAGAGCTCGACCTTTTTGTAAGCTCTCATTCGAGAAGTGCGGGTCTATAAGAATTGATTGTGATACCTGAAAGAACATTTGGTTTTCAATAAGTAAAACAATCGTGTACATCGCAGAAACCATGATTGCGACGAATAAGCCTTCCAACGCTGAGAAAAAGATACATGCTAAGGCAATATGAAGAATATAGAAGAAGGGAGCAGGGGTTGTGGTACTGCCAACATTATGCACGACTATTGATAAACACAATAAATCAACAATAATCTGCACCCAAATATTGATTGAAGGTGAGTTAAATTTTGAAGGCTGACAGAAATCCAATGCATAGATATAGGCAAAATTGGCAGCACTCAAAATGACTGAAAGGACAAGCGGCCAATCTTGCTGGTTCCTAATTCCTAGTTTGGTAAGTGCATCTGATGCTATTAGAGCTACGATTTGAAAAAGAATGAGTGCACCAATCACAGCCCATCGGAAAATGGTAAACCAGCGAATATTATCTATTAATATTTCATCACTTAATTTTTGTCCACTTTCTTTTCCTCCTGCCAAGATAAATTGCTGTTTAGGCGCGTTCCAAGAGAAATCGGCAGTAGCCATGATTGGTTACCCTAAGAAACGCTCAGCTCAGGCGGTCATGAACAATGGACAACAAGCCTGATGGCTCAATAGGTTTCTCAATAATCCAGATCCATTTTTCTGACTTATTTTCAAAATAAGGCAAAATCATATCGCCAAGTGAAGTCAAAAAAATTGCCTGCATTCTAGGGAAACGATTGTGTAATTCCACATATGTAGTCAGGCCTGCATCCATGGATTCAACCATTACATCAAGAATAGCCAGATCAGGCACAATGGAAGGATTACTTAGTGAGTCAATAAAATCTTTCGCTGTTTGATAACTATCAACTTCATATCCATGCGTGCTTAAGATATGATGAACAGTATCTCGGATATCGGGATCATCATCAACGTGGGCAATTCTTTGTCTCATATAAATAAACCTCCTTTGTTCAATCAAAGTAACAGTTAATGTCAACAGACCTTGGAATGATAAGTCCCATCTTGATCCCTGGATTTTTGTCTTATCTATGAATGCTTATGCCATTAATAGAATAGTTACTATCAAGTAATTCATAAAAATAGGTTGTAAATTTTAGTTACCCTCATTCTTAAATCTCTCGCGGAAAAAATACTACACTGTGCTGTTCTCAGTAAGCAAGAAATTTTGATTAATATATTTCAAAGCTAGAAAGTTATTATTTTTTGAACAGATAATTTAAAATTCTGTATTAAGATGTGATTAATATGTGAAAGTTTCCACATTAAATTAATATTGAATATTACTGTTAAAAATTGCGATTTCAATAATGATTATCACGTAAGCATTTATTTCTGTTTTTTAGATAGAAAAATTGTAATTGACCAAACTATATTCATCGTTGTTCACAGATAAGAAATAAATAACGGAATAATGGATTTTTTGCCAAACTGCTTTTCCTCGTCTGCTTGGGTTTTATGGTAAATCCTTTGATTGTAAAACTAAATTGTTTCATAGATAGGGCAAAATGTGAAACCAGCTCCTCTCTGTCTTACTGTCTGGCTGATTTATCCAGGATTTCCTTGGATTGGCAAATGATTGAACAAAAATGAGGCAGATCAATATTAGCAGGCAAGAAGATCTCAAAGAACCCTCGCTTTTCCAGGCTATTGTTTGTTTGCTTGGTATATTTTTAATGATCTCACTGGGGTTCTTCGTTCTGGAGATCTCTATTCATGCCATCATTTTCATGTGCTTGTTATGGGTGGGTATCCATGCAGCCATCCTCGGTCATACTTTCACTGATATTCAGCGCATGATGAACACGGGCATCGGTAATGCACTTCCTGCTATTTACATTTTTATTCTGATAGGGATGGTGATCGCAAGTTTTATGCAAAGCGGCACAATTGCCAGTCTCTTGTATTATGGGCTGAATTTGCTCAATCCTGCAGTATTTCTTGCGTCTGGATTAATTTTATGTAGCCTCATGTCGATTGCAACGGGTACTTCCTGGGGGACGGTAGGAACGATAGGGATAGTACTCATCAGTATCGCAGAGGTCATCGATATTCCACTGGCAATTGTAGCGGGCATGATTGTGTCAGGTGCAACCTTTGGTGACAAATTATCACCTATCTCAGATACGACAAATCTCGCCGCCGTGAGTGCTGGTACCAACCTCTATCGCCACATTCATGCCATGCTATACACTACCTTGCCAGCCTATGTGCTAACGCTCATCCTATTTATTTTTGTAGGACTACAATATGAAGACTATGTATTGCCTGCAGAGGAAATAGTAGCTATTCAAACTGCGTTGAACAGTGCATTTCAATTAAATCTGTGGGTTACTTTGTTACCTTTGCTGTGTATGTTTGGCATGAGTATCAAAAATTACTCTCCGGCAATGAGTATGTCATGCAGTGTCATACTTGCCATACTGATTGCTGTTTTTTATCAAGAAAGAAACATCATCGAGGTATTGAGCGCGCTCTGGCTCAATGAGCCTGGTAGCACAGGCATAGACAATATTGATTTCTTACTTGGCCATGGTGGCATTTATAGTATGGCCTGGTCGTTATTGTTATCGATCATGGCTTTGGCGTTGGGCGGTGTTTTGCATCACGCAAAATTTCTTTCCGTTATTCTTGAACGTTTAATTTTGCGTATTAAGCGTGTTCGCACCCTCATCGCAACTACGATATTGTCTGGGTTTATCAGTAATATAGGAATGGGAGAAGCGTATATTTCGATCATTTTGAATTGCCAATTATTTAAAGACGCCTATCATAAAGCCCAGCTAGATGGGGCAATACTTTCTCGCTCGGCAGAAGAAGGTGCCACCATGACAACAGCGTTGATTCCATGGACTACTACAGGGGCTTTTTACACAGCGACGCTGGGTATTTCAGTATTAGATTATGCTCCCTATGCTTTCTTGAATGTACTTAATCCTATTGTTGCTGTGGTAATGGCTAGCTTGGGTATAGGATTACTGCAACGCTCTCGCGTTGACGCTTAATTCGCTGAATGCTATATTTTCCGTGCAATCGGAAAAGGATCTAAAAGGGGTAGATTTGTATCCCTTAATGAAAACAAATCAGAGAAAGGAGCAAGATGGAATCAACGAATCAGCTTTTCGTCAGCTTTGCGCTCAAGGATGCTGAACTTAGAGACAAACTTATAGAGCAGATAAACAAAGAGAGTCCAGAAATCACATGTGTGTTCATGCCAGAAAAAAAATCCTGGGAGAGCGCATGGAAGGAGGAATGTCGGGAAAAAGTTAGAGGGTGTAATGGGGTAATTGGTCTTATCACACCCAATACCATTCGGGCTGATGGGCAATTATGGGAACTCCGTTGTGCTTTTGAAGCAAAAATGAAGGTTATACTGATTGGTGATGATGAAGCCTGTGATATGTCAGCCAAGAAATTCCCTGATCTTTTGAGAGACGAAGATATCTTGCCATGGAACAGCTCTAATATCGCAATGTTTCTTGGTAAATTACAAAGATAGTCGTTTTATAATATTCTTCCTGACCTTATTTTTACTCGATTGTAAGCTTTTCTAATATTTTCAAGTGCGGCCATAATATTGTGACGGGGAGTGCCAATGTTCATACGCATAAAACCGCTACCATTATTTCCAAATAAAGCGCCAGGACTCAACCCAACTTCAGCTTCATGCACAAAAAAATGCTTGAGCTGCTTATCATTCATATGAAGTGCGCGGCAATCCAGCCAAAGTAGATACGTTCCTTCTGGCTTGATTAAATGAATGTCTGGCAAATGTTCGGTCAGATATGCGTTGACATGGTCGCGCGTATTTTTTAGATAAAGCATCAGTTCATCCAGCCATGTTGCCCCTTTCCGATAGGCAGTTTCAAATGCAACGATGCTGAAGGGATTGGCAGCACTGACATGAATTATGTCAAAAAAATGAGTAATAGCAGCACGATGAGCTTTATTCGGAACGATAAGAGCCGATAAATGAAGCCCTGGGATATTGAAGGTCTTGCTAGGGGCAATAGCCGTAATAATATTTTCTGGGTTTTCTGTGAGGCTCGCCAGGGGATGATGCTGGTTTTCCGGATAAACCAGATCGGCATGAATTTCATCTGAAATAATCACCCAGTTATGTTTGTTAGCTATCTCAATAAGTTGCGCTAGCTCAGACTTATTCCAAACTCTACCAACGGGATTGTGAGGAGAACAGAACAGCAATATGCGCGCATTGGTACCGATCTGCTCCAGTTGATCGAAATCGATCGTGTATCGACCCTGCTCAAGATGCAACGGGTTGAGTATCAATTGCCTCTCTGTTTTAGTTACCGCTGAAAAGAATGGAAAATAAACCGGCGGTTGTATGATAACTTGCTCACCTGCTTGGGTGAGTGACATGATAGTAGCAGTTAGCGAGGGGACCACGCCGGGGCTGAAAATGATCCACTCGCGTTCTATTTTCCAATGATAGCGCAGCCATACCCAGTCGATGAGCGATTGGTAGAGACTCTCTGGAAATAGTGTATAGCCGTATATGGGGTGCGTGGCGCGTTCGATCAATGCATGCGTGACTTCGGCAGGGACGGCGAAATCCATATCAGCAACCCATAGCGGCATCACATTGGCATTGCCGAATGTCCCCAGACGCCCATCAAACTTGGTACTATTCGTTCCAGCCCGTTTGATATCGCGGTCGAATTGATCACTCACACGATTTTCTCCCAGATCGTCACTTCTGATAACGTGTGCTGGAATTTACGTTTAGTTTCACGAATAACGAAGGGAACTTCCTGTGGACCCTGAATCAATCTAAAATGGCTGCCAAGTATTTCTTTCAAGCCATCTAATGTGGTAAAGCTTTCACCATCTCGCTTGAATCCACCGATCCAGGATTCCCGCTTGGTGTGCTCTTCTAACCAGGTATAAGGGGAAGCAATCAACAACAACCCACCTGGATTGATCCGGCTATGCACGTTTGTCAGGAATTTGGCTGGATCGTATAAACGATCGATCAAATTGACAGCAAGGATGAGATCATAACCAGTCAAAATCGGTTTGAGATTGCAGGCATCGCCTTGAAAGAACTCAACCTTATGTTTGACATCATCAAGACCCAGATTTGCGAGCGAACGTTCTTTATAAAAGACAAGATCGCCTTCATCCGTTAGCGTATAACGCAGCACACCTTGCTGAACGAGTTGTACTCCTTGATTGATAAAGCGTGCAGAAAAATCAACACCTGTCACATGGTCGAAATGTTTTGCCAATTCAAATGTGGCTCGCCCTGAGGCACACCCCAAATCAAGTGCCTTGTGCGCGGGGCGGTTGCCCATGGCAGCAATGGCTAACTTAGCCAGAGCAGTCGGGAAATTGGATACATCGAAATACTTATCGCCATAATGAAATTCAGCATATTCAGACAGCAATTTGTCTGTCTCATAATGAGAGCTAGGTTGGAAGGCAGGGGTATCAGTAACGACGTAGCGAAATCCAGCATGTTGAAAGAAATGACGACGGAATGCATAGCGTGACGCTTTCAATGATTCATTACCACACGCAATCCAGGAGCCACCTTTGATGAGATTATGTCGATCATCAAAAGTGGGCGTAGTGAAATCATCATAGTGTGGGTGAACATCGAACCCCTCAAATGGATAGGTTGGTGTTTCTGTCCACTGCCAAACGTTGCCAACGATATCGAAGAATTCACCTTGAGGAAACTCATTAACTGGGCAACTGGAGGCATAATAATCGAGATGAATATTACCAACGGCTGGATTGGTGTGAGGTACCTCGGTTAAATTGGCTGCATCGTACAATCGATACCACTCATCTTCAGTAGGTAAACGCACTGGTAGTCCGCTGGTTTTTGCTTTCCAGTTACAAAAAGCCTTGGCTTCATGATAATTTACTTCCACGGGCCAATCCCAGGGCATAGGCACTTCCTCGGTCATCAGGCGAAAACGCCATTCATTGCCTTGTTTGAGCCAAAAGGTAGGGTATTGCGCGCGAGTATGTTTTAACCAGCCACGGCCTTCCTCTTCCCAGTGATCCTCTACGCCATAACCATTGGCCTCGACAAAAGCGAGAAATTCATGGTTGCTGACTAGATAACGGCTTGCCTGGAATGCCGCGATTTCTGCTGAGTGATGGCCGTATTCATTGTCCCAGCCGTACGTCGGATCAGTTTTATTTTTACCTATCTGCACCTTGCCAGCCGGTACAGCTACTAATTGATTTTCCGGGGCGATTCCGGTTTTGCGGCAGGGTTGCCAGGCAGGATGAGGCTGAACGTATTGGAGTGCATGCTGGCGAATCAATACTGAAGATGTTTCCAGATGGATACGTTCATGCTCAATACCCATCACAATAGTCCACCAGGGGTTTTCCCAGCCAATCGGCAGGGTCAACGGCGTATCGCTGATGAGTTTATCGACTGTATTGCGCATCGTGCGGCGGTACGCCCATACTTCTTCTACGGCTGGCCAATCGTAATGCGTAGTATCTAAATCATCCCAGCTCATTTCATCTACGCCAACCGCAAACATTGACTCCATCCTGGGATGGATTCGCTCAGTAATCAAGCCAGCCAGAATCAATTTGTTAGTGAAGAAAGTGGCGGTATGTCCCAAATAAAAAATCAGAGGATGCCGCAGCGTGATAGGCTTGATGTAATAAGCCTCATCGTTATGTAACGTTTCAAAAAGCTGCTCGTAATAATCCAGCGTGGTATGAAAATAGGATCGTATTTCCTCACGTTTAGCGTTAACGTCGTTACCGTCGAGTATCGGTGTTCTCTGAAAAAGTTTTTTGGACATAAAATATTAACAAACCTGCTTATTCGGAACTTTCGGAAATTTTATTATACTCTCTCGAATTTTACAGGTCATATTTAACAAGGAAATAAGAAATTTAGCATACTAATTGGTAACAGATTGCAAACACAAAAATCATTCCATTGACATTATGATGAATGGATGTATAGGAAATAAAATTCTATTGGTTTGATAGGAAATTTGAGTTGATCATCCTCTTTGCTCCATTTCTAAATCAAACCTGACTCAAACCTGACTTTATCGGATCTCCTTGCCGCATTATTTATACTGTCTGCAGCCCGCCTTTGCGTCATGTTTCATTTGGAAGTGGAATTAATTGCTATTCCTAGAAATCAAGGGGCAATTCTGCCTGAGCTAAAACATTGGCTACCTGTAGCGAGTGGGCAGAAGACAACGTGCTGACTCGTATGCCAAGCAATCGCAGCTTTTTTTCCAGCGGTACACGTCGCAAACATTCGCGCGCAGCCTGGCGTATAGAAATATCATCGGCAATGAATGTAGACAAGGTTATGTCTCGGGTGACAGTATGGAAATCCTCGAAGCGCAATTTGATACCAATAGTGCGGCCAAGGTAACCTTTACGTTTCAGATCCTCGGCTATACGTGTACACAGAGTCAAGAGTGCTTCCGATAAACCATCGCGATCATGGCGTGGATGAAGGTTGCGTTCAAAAGTGGTTTCCCGGCTGATCGATTTGGGTTCGGAGCGGGTCATGACTGGACGATGATCAATGCCATGCGAGGCCTCATAGAGCCAGGTAGAGTAGCCACGGCCAAAGTGAATCTGAAGAAAGCTCAATTCGACCTGTGCCAACTCAGCAATTGTCGAAATGCCGAGTGATGCCAGTTTCTTTTCTGTTTTGGGGCCAATGCCATTGATTTTGCGCACCGGTAGCGGCCAAATGCGATCTGGAATATCGGACATGTCCAGAATCGTGACGCCATCTGGTTTCTCAAGATCGGAGCAAATTTTCGAGAGTAGTTTATTCGGCGTGATACCAATCGAGCAGGTGAGGCCAGTGGCATTGAATACAGCTTGTTTGATACGTTTTGCGAGCGTCAAGCTATCGTCTGGCAGGCTGCTGAGATCAATATAAATTTCGTCAATGCCGGAATCTTCGATCTGGGGTGCAATGCTTGCCACGGCAGTCTTGAACAGCTGTGAATAATGGCGATATGCGCCAAAGTCAACCGGGAGCAGAATAGCATCAGGGGCGAGTTGGGCTGCTTTCATCATACCCATCGCAGAAAACACTCCAGCTGCCCGCGCTTCATAGGTGGCTGTCGTGATCACACCACGACCAACATAATCACGTAACCGTGAGAAATGCAGACTTCCATCTGCTTGTAGTGCCGGTTTGTGTTCCGATTTCCCGCCAATGACCACTGGCAAACCGCGTAATTGGGGGTAACGGAGAAGCTCAACAGACGCAAAGAAAGCATCCATATCAAGATGAGCGATACGACGTGATAAAAAATTCATTGCTTACAAACTATCGATGTTGAACTTGAGTTGCTGCCAGCTTGATGGCCACTATTTGAAAATGAATTTGCATCTTACGTCAGGGGTGATTGAGTGTAAATTCTGAATGATCGCATGAATTTTTTCTGGTTTTGCAGATTGCATTGGTATTAACATATTAACCTTGGTACCCTGACTACCCGATCTTCTATCCATGATGGGTACTATTGAAGTTGAAGAAGCTTACTTTTTCTGCAACATGGTCTGCAAAGTGAGGGCATTGTGTGCAGCGTAACCGCTCTGGTCGTTGTCGAAATAGCAATAGATAGTATGGCCCAGCGACGACCACCTGGCAAAAGTATTTGCCCATTCGGATAAAGTATTTTTGCTATAACTACCCTGATAAGGGCCATTTGGGCCATGTAGGCGGACATAGATAAGATCTGTGGTGATTTCCCTGGGTGAAAGAAAACCATCCAGATCAAATATACAGAAAGCTGCCTTATACGCCGCGAGCAGTTGATAAGTCTGTGCGTTATGCCAGCTATGGTCGCGAAATTCAAAGACATATCTGAAATCATTGCTGAGCTTATCCAGAAAGACAGCCAAGCGCTCGGGATTGAAGTGCCAGTGAGGTGGTAACTGAAACAAAATGGGGCCTAGTTTGTCTTCCAGGATGCGTATTCGTTCCAGGAAAGTATAAGTACTCTGCTCTGGATCATTCAGTCTTTTCATGTGAGTAATGTAACGGCTGGCTTTGATGGTAAAGATAAAGTCTCCAGGGACTGTGTCGTACCATTCCAGCAATATTTTTCTATCAGGCAATTGGTAGAACGAGTTATTGATCTCGACGGTTTTAAAGTGTTTTGCGTAGTAGTACAACCATTCTTCCTGGGAGAAATCTGGAGGATAGAATATGTCTCGCCAGTGATTGTATGACCAGCCAGATGTTCCTATGAAAATTGCACTTTCCATCATATCAATCGCTCCTGAATGATTTGTCACTGAATGGTATGACTGGAGCAAAGTGACAAAGTGGCACGTCGACTTGGTCATTACCTTTATAATATTCGCTTTAGCGGAGTTTGCGGTATATAGCGCTTTTAATTCTTTTTTAACGATCAACTTAAAGTAAAGGGGAACTGGTGAGCACAATTTGGTTCAAGGAGTACACACTCGATTATCTGGAAGGGTTACGCAACGCCAATATGGGCGCGCATATCGGCATACATTTTGCGGAAATTGGCCCGGATTTTCTGAAAGCGCGCATGCCAGTGGATGAGCGGACAACCCAGCCATTCGGGATTTTGCATGGTGGCGCGAGCTGTGTTTTATCAGAGACGCTGGGCAGTGTCTCAGCCTGGATGACGATCGATCCAGAGAAATATCGTGCGGTCGGGCTTGAAATCAATGCCAATCATATTCGGGCTGTCACGCAAGGCAATGTCATCGGGGTGTGTACACCGCTGCATATCGGCCGTCGCACTCAAGTCTGGCAGACGGATATCACCGAAGAAGCAACCGGCAAGCGTGTGGCGATTTCTCGCCTGACTGTGGCTATCATTGAACAGGGGACGCTGAGTAACCAGAAAGAGAAGGTGATCGTGAGTAAAGAATCGTAGTTGCTTTTAGCTGTCTAATTCTTTAATTTTGCAAGCTTGTTGTTAACGCTTGCGCTTGTTTTTTTGTCATTAAGTTTGTCATGAAGCCATCGCTTGCTGTCACTGAGCTGGAGCGGCGTCTAGCCAATCTGCCCAAGCCAACCTATCCAGAAGAGCTGCCCGTCGTTGGCAAGCGTGAGGAAATCGCGCGCGCCATTGAGGCGCATCAGGTGGTGATTGTTTGTGGTGAGACCGGTTCAGGCAAGACCACGCAGTTACCCAAGATTTGCCTCGAGCTTGGGCGCGGTGTAGCAGGGTTGATCGGGCATACACAGCCGCGCCGTATCGCCGCACGCACGGTGGCGATGCGGATTTCTTCTGAGCTGAATAGATCGCTGGGTCATGCTGTAGGTTATAAAGTCCGCTTTTCCGACAGCATCAGCAAGGATACCTATATCAAACTGATGACAGACGGTATTCTGTTGGCGGAAACACAGGGCGATCCGATGCTGCGTGCCTATGACACCATTATCATCGATGAAGCGCATGAGCGCAGTCTCAATATCGATTTCCTGCTGGGCTATCTCAAGCAGTTACTGCCGAAACGGCCTGATCTCAAGCTAATCGTAACTTCCGCCACCATCGATGCGGAGCGCTTTTCCCAGCATTTCAATAACGCACCTGTGATCGAAGTATCCGGTCGGCTGTATCCGGTGGAAATACGCTATCGCCCTCTGGCTTCTGAAGATGAGGAAGAGCTGGATCTGCAGCAGGCTATCACAGATGCGATCGACGAACTGATGCGCATAGGGCCAGGTGATACCCTGATCTTTCTGCCTGGTGAGCGTGAAATCAGAGAAACAGCCGAATCCTTGCGCAAACATGCCTTTAACCGGCCGGGTGGCGGGGCAGGAGTGGAAATTCTGCCATTGTTTGCGCGCTTATCGTTTGCCGAGCAGGAGCGCGTGTTCAAGCCTGGTAATGTGCGGCGCATCGTGCTGGCGACCAATGTGGCGGAAACCTCCTTGACCGTGC
Source organism: Nitrosomonas sp. Nm33 (assembly GCF_900107265.1). GTDB lineage: Bacteria > Pseudomonadota > Gammaproteobacteria > Burkholderiales > Nitrosomonadaceae > Nitrosomonas. Next base: position 22,117 of record NZ_FNPJ01000046.1, read on the forward strand.
CGGGTATTCGTTATGTGATCGATACCGGTCTCGCGCGCATCAATCGCTACAGTTACCGCAACAAAGTCGAGCAACTGCTGATCGAGAAAATTTCCCAGGCTTCCGCCAATCAGCGTGCCGGGCGCTGCGGGCGGGTAATGAGCGGTATTTGTATTCGGCTGTATGGGGAGGATGATTATCTGGCGCGCCCAGAATTTACCGATCCGGAAATCCTGCGCTCCTCGCTTGCTGCCGTCATCTTGCGCATGAAATCGCTCAAAATCGGTGATGTGGAGAATTTTCCCTTTCTCCAACCGCCATTGCCGCGCATGATTGCTGATGGCTATCAATTGCTGGCAGAACTGGGTGCGGTAGATGACAACAATACGCTGACTGCGATCGGTTGGCGGCTTGCCAGGTTTCCGATCGACCCGAAGATTACGCGCATGATTCTGGCGGCAAAACAAGAAAACTGCCTGAGCGAGCTGCTCATCATCGCTTCTGCCCTAAGTCTGCAGGACCCGCGCGATCGCCCATTCGAGCGGCAGGATGCAGCTGATCGCGCGCATGAACCGTTCCGCGATGAGCGCTCGGATTTTCTGAGTTTTCTAAAATTGTGGGAATTCTTTGATGCAGAGCTCAAGCATAAAAAATCCAACAAAAAACTGATCGCTCAGTGCCAGGAACATTTCCTTTCCCATCGACGTATGCGCGAATGGCGCGAAATTCATGGACAGTTGCACACCCTCGTGATGGAGCTGGGATTCAAGCTGAATCAGGTACCGGCAAGTTATGAGGAGATTCACCGTGCCTTGCTGGCAGGATTACTCGGTAATATCGGTTTCAAATCGGAAAGTGAAGGTGAATATCTCGGTGCGCGCGGGATCAAGTTCTCGATTTTTCCGGGCTCATCGCTAAAAAAAGCAAAACCCAAATGGATTGTTGCAGCGGAGCTGGCCGAAACCGCCAAGCTTTATGCGCGCTGCGTGGCAACGATCGATCCATCCTGGCTGGAAAATATTGCTGGCGGGCTTTGTAAAAAACATTATTTTGACCCTCATTGGGAAAAACAGCCTGCCCAAGTCGCGGCTTATGAACGTGTCACCCTCTATGGCCTGACCATTGTACCGAAGCGGCGTGTGGCGTATGGCAGAATCAACCCTAAGGAGGCGCGCGAAATCTTTATCCGCAACGCCCTGGTAGCAGGGGAGTACGTGACCAAGGCACCGTTCTTTGAGCACAACCGCAAGCTGATTGAAGAAATCGAAGAGCTCGAACACAAGGCACGCCGACAGGATGTGCTGGTCGATGAGCAGGACATTTTCGCGTTTTATGATGCCATTATTCCGGCGGATATTTATGGCGGAGCTGCTTTTGAAAAATGGCGTAAGCAGGCAGAACAAACCAATCCGCAACTGCTTTATCTCACGCGCGACTACCTGATGCGGCATGCGGCCGGCAGCATTACCGAACTGCAATTCCCTGAAACTGTCAGCATCGATGGCCACGCTTTCCCATTGAACTATCGTTTTGAACCGGGGCATACGCTGGATGGGGTGACCATTACAGTGCCGCTGCCTTTTCTCAACAAGCTGACTGCCTCCCAGTTTGATAGCCTCGTGCCGGGGCTGGTGCGGGAAAAAATAACCTGGTATCTGAAAGCGCTGCCTAAGCAAATCAGGCGCAATCTGGTGCCAGTACCCGACTATGTCACCCGCTTTCTGGAACAGCAGGAAACGCAGGGCGAACCTATACTGCTGTCGGAAGCACTCGCACGCTTCATTCAATCCAAAACAAGCATCAAGGTTTCGCTGGATAGCTGGGACGACAAACCTTTGCCGCTGCACTTGCAGATGAATTACATGGTGATCGACGATGCCGGGCAGGAACTGGCCATGAGTCGCGATTTGGTGCAACTACAGGCGCAGCTTGGACAGGCCGCCCAGTTGACTTTTGCCCGATCAGGTGCAGCCGAGCAAACTGGCATCGAGCGCGATCAGCTCATACGCTGGGACTTTGGTGATCTGCCCGAGGAAATCACCTTCACACGTGCTGGCAAACAGATAACCGGTTATCCCGCCCTGGTCGATCAGACGGATCATGTCGCCATACGCTTATTCGATACCCGTGAAGCCGCCGCAAGCAATATGCGTGCGGGTGTCCGGCGATTATTGAATTTCGAGCTTAAAGACCGGATGAAGCAACTCGAAAAAAATCTGCCCGGACACAGACAGGCAATTATACAGTTGAGCACGCTGCTCGATCCGGAAACGCTCAAGCGGGATATGCTCGATGCCATCAGCGATCGCGCCTTCATTGGCGATGATCCGCTGCCGCGCAGCGAAAGCGAGTTTAACGCCCAGAAACAGCGTGCGCGATTACGCCTCAGCCCCGTAACTGATGCCATCGCCCGATTCATTCAAGACATCGCCCAAGACTACCAGACACTGAAACAACGTCTCGCTGCCACCACCATCAGCAATCCTCGCCTCAAAAATGAACTGAACGATCAGCTCAATAACCTGATTTATCCAGGCTTTCTAAATGCAACTAGCTGGGAACGACTGCCGCACCTCACGCGCTATTTGAAAGGCATGGTCATGCGGCTCGACAAATACCCCGGCAATCCATCGCGTGACGGGCAACATGCCGTCGGTATCGCAGCATTGTGGAATCAATACCTGCAGCGCTTGGAAAAACACCGCAAGGCGGGCATCAGCGACCCCAATCTGGCTGAATTCCGCTGGCAAATCGAGGAACTGCGCATTTCCCTATTTGCACAGGAATTAAAAACGCCTTACCCGGTATCCGTCAAACGCCTACAGAAATTCTGGGAAACGGTGCGTGAGTGAGTTGGGAAATAACTCCATGAGTTTGCCGAAATTTTCCAGGGAAACTGAATCAGTCCTTCGATAAGCTCAGGACGAACGCTAACTAATTGATTGTGTTTGTAGCGTGCCTGGATAGTTAATCACGTTCGTGGTGAGCCTGTCGATAGTTATTCCCGTTCGTGGTGAGCTTATCGAACCATGAACGGAATCAAATTACAAATTACTCCGTATAGTAGGGTGGATAAGCAACGCGTCATCCACCAAAATACAGAAGCAAAACATGAACATCGTTACTGAGCAGGAAATCAAGCGCCGCGGTATTGCAGCCGTTGACGAAGCTTTGACTCAGGGACCTGTCACGTCATCAAGAACAATCGACCCCAATACGTAGTCATGACCGAAGAGTTTTACCACGAACTCCTTGAAGCACAGCAAAAAGCAGTCTTGGCTCGTATCAAAGCATCGCTGGAAGACGCCCATGCTGGCCGAGTTATCCGTCATGACACTGTAGAATCACTGATGCAGCGCCTGGATAGCGAACCAGCCGAATGACCTGGACACTGGTCATCACCGCCTTTCTCCAACGCAGAACACGTAAATTTCTAGCAAGTATCCTGAATCACCCTGGCGCTACAAATTCCTGAATACGAAATATAGCATAACCAGATAATTTTGATTATAATGCAAGGATGGCATATTCATTGGATTTTCGCCGTAAAGTGTTATCTGTTCGAGAGAAAGAAGGACTTACGATAGCCGAGGTGGCAGCGCGGTTTGATGTGGGTATAGCAAGCGTTGTTCGCTGGATCAAGCATGTTGATCGCAAACCTCAAGGGTTTCGCAAACGCAAGATTGATCTTGATGTATTGCGGCAGGATATTCTCGATTATCCCGATGCCTGTCAGTACGAGCGAGCAAAACGTTTGGGCGTGGCGCAGAA
>NZ_FNPJ01000018.1 GCF_900107265.1 Nitrosomonas sp. Nm33
TCAACTGGTAAACCACAACCATCAACCGCCAAATGAATCTTTGTAGTGTTGCCCGCACGGCTTTTCCCGATGGCCTGCGGCTCTTGACCTACCGCGCCCGCACTATGCTGATGCGCTTTAACGTAGCTGCCATCAATAAATTCCCACTCCCAATCTGGATCAATAATCAGTGCCTTGAAAATTCTGCTCCACTTGTTACTTAATGACCAGGCATTGAATCTCTTGTAGATGGAATTCCAGCATCCAAACACCTCAGGTAAGTCTCGCCACGGACAACCAACCCGCATTCGGTATAGCATACCTTCTACTGTCATGCGCAAATTGCGCTTGTTATAAATCGCTTCTTGACGCAGAATCTTCTCCAGCTTCGACCAGAACTCATCGTTGAGCATCAATCGGGGCATCGCAAACTCGTTTTATCGGTGGTGTGAGAACACCTCAATATTACGAGTTTGCTTCTATTTATGAAATACTTATCTCAAAACGTCAACAGACCCTAGTAGAGTCGGTATTGTAGGAATTTTAGGCCTGTTATATATGACATGGGATCTCACTTCAAATGCTCAACAAAGTATTGCGGAACTTACTTCAAATGCTAATCAAAATATTGTGACAGCACGCGATCAAATGAAGGATTTTATCGAAAAAATGAATAATTCAGATAAAAAGATCGAATCTCTAGAAGCGCAAATTAAGTCTCTAACTGAATCCTTGAAGGAAGCAAAGAAGAACACAATAAAGAATGCTCGGAAAAAGTAATCAAAGAAGATGACTTGTCGCATCGAAATATGTGGCGGCATAGCTTCAGGTAAAACTACACTTGCTAATCTATTAGCAAGCCTGAATATCAAACCGATTCTGGAGAATTTCCAAATTAACCCTTTCTGGAAAGCTTTTTATGCTGACCCAATAGGCACAGCCTTCGAAACAGAAATAACTTTTCTTCTACAGCATTATCATCAAATCAAACTAGCAGGAAAAAGCGAAAGTAAAATAGTTAGCGATTTTGCTATGTATCTGGATCTTGCCTATGCGCATGTCACACTTCAGGAAGATAAACGCGAAACCTTTCTTTCTGTTTATCGGGAAGTAGAAAAAGAACTAGGCGTACCTGCTTTACTTATCCATCTCAAGTGCGATCCTGAAACAGAGTTAAAGCGGATTCGTGAGAGAGGAAGAGATGTCGAAAATTTGATTACTATTGAGTACTTACAACAGATAAATACTCAATTAGAGAAAATTCTCATTGAAAAAGCTAATCCACATAAGCTGTTTGTTATTAACAGCGGTTTACTTGATTTTGCACACGATGAAGACGTAAAACAATCGGTACTTAATAAAATAAACACTTCCTTCTCTTTGGAATTACCAAGACACACAAAAACTTGTGTGTAGTGGCAGGAATTTTGTGCGCTGATGTTAATTAAAATCTTAGTTCAGTGTATTCGAAAATTATTCAAATTGCATTGTTTCAGACATATAATTTTAGTTGAACATTTACTATGCGTAGGGAGTATCGATGAGTAATTATGCAATTGTCTCAACCAAGCAAGAACTTGAAAAAGCGCTTGAGCGTAAAATAGACATGATAATTGTTACTGACCCTGAACTTGCTCGTAACATTAAAAATGTTAAATACGCTTCTAGAGCAGCCTTAACAACTGCGATCGCAGCAATTGGGGTAGCTGCAACAAACTTCTGGAATCCTGTTGGCTGGAGTGCAGGCTTTGTTGGGGCTGTTGCTGGTGGTTCAACGATAGCTGCTATTGTTGCTTTAGGCCTTGGTGCATCGTTAATCTGGGGTATTTACAACGATTACAACATCAAAGCAAAAGGAAAAATAACTATGCCTTATGGTACCGAAGTTGAAGGTGAAATAATTTTAGAGAAAAACTAATGGAAAGCTAGTTTGGAAAGTTTAGTAGAGTATCTAATATGTCCATATAAAACCAATAAATTAGTCTGTTAATCATGCGGGTGGAATTCTATTATTTTCCAACGAAGTGGCGCACTTGTTTGCCTTAACGTATGTTCATCCTGTGGCAGTGAGAGTCTGCAGCATATTTTACTGGTCGCATGGAAAGCTTTATCGCAAGCCCAGCGTTTTCTACACTGGTTTTTTATTAAAGGGAAATTGACTTTGCCCAACAAATCATTGCACATGACCTCCTGCCAGTGTCACTTTGCGTCACCAGCCAACCGGAAGGTGAATTTAGCGTTAGTCTGATGAGGAGATCACAATGTTGGAATCAGCGAAATGCCATTCTTTGGTGTGTATCTTCATCAGCGTGTATGAATATTGCAATCGATCATCAGCGCATGCTACATGATATTCGAGGAGCCAAAGATTCTGGAGACTGGGTAAAGTGGTACCAGTAAAACTGGACAAGTAGCTAAGCTCTGACAATGCTAATTGAAGAGAGCAATGACCATTAGCAAGAAACGTAAACAATATTCAGCGGAATTCAAGGCAAAAGAGATATTAGCAGCGATACGTGGGATGAAACATAACTACAATTGGTAGCTCATTATAGGGCGCACCGACATCACCGATATAAATAGTTGGAGACGACTATTGATCAATTAACGGTGGAACGCGATATTTTAGCCAGAAAGTTCAATCATTAAGTCTTGCAAAGTGCAAGATAATGATTGAATTCCACAGCAAGCCGAGTCGATCCCACCAATGTCAATTATTGAATCTGACACACTCAATCTATTACTCTCAGCCTCAACCATCAAACGGTATTGAACTGATTTTGTTGCGGAAGATGGATGAGTAAAACCTGAATTCATTGAATATCATCCTGCCCATGTCCAAGAATTAAGCGATATTAATCGCCGTATTTACTGCCACCCCAGTACGCTTACTCGAATGTTAAAAAATGATACAAGTATTAGTGATTATTTAACTGTGTGGGAAAAAGACATCAATGTAATTCCATTTTGACACAGAAGCGGAATTATAAAATTGCTACTATTTTTAAAATTTATTCCTGGAATAACATAGCATGGCAAAAACAACTGCAAAAAATCAAAAAAATTTTGAAGAATCACTCTGGGAATCAGCCAACAAACTGCGCGGCAGCGTTGAACCATCGGAATACAGGCACGTTGTGCTGAGTTTGATCTTCCTGAAATTCGTCAGCGACACTTTCGAAGCACGGCGCAAGGAGATCATTGCCGAATATGGCGAGTAATACGTCGATAACGATGCGTTTTACACCATGAAGAACGTGTTCTATTTACCGGAAGACTCGCGCTGGAGCTACATTCTCAAATACGCCAAGCAGGACGATATTGCAGTCAAGATTGACACTGCTCTGCACGACATCGAAAAGAAAAACAAAGCGCTGGCGGGCGCATTGACGGACAACTACTTTTCCCGGTTGGATTTGGAAGTCAGCAAGCTGGCAGCCTTGCTCGACGAAATCAACAACATCCAGACTATCAACAGCCAGCATGAAGACGTGGTGGGTCGGGTGTACGAATACTTCCTGGGCAAATTTGCGCTGGCGGAAGGTAAAGGCAAGGGTGAGTTCTATACGCCCAAGAGCATCGTCAACCTGATTGCCGAAATGATCGAACCCTACAAAGGCAAGATTTACGACCCTTGTTGCGGTTCGGGCGGTATGTTTGTGCAGTCGATGAAGTTTGTCGATAGCCACAAAGGCAACCGCAAGGATGTTTCCATCTATGGGCAGGAACAAACCACCACCACCTACAAACTGGCGAAAATGAACCTTGCCATTCGCGGGATTGCCGCCAACTTGGGCGCGGCCGCGCGGGATACCTTTACCAAAGACCAGCATCCCGATTTGAAAGCCGATTTCATCATGGCCAATCCGCCGTTCAATCAAAAAGCTTGGCGGGCAGACAATGAACTGGTAAACGATCCGCGTTGGGATGGCTTTGAAACCCCGTCGACCGGCAACGCCAACTATGGCTGGATTTTGCACATGGTATCCAAGCTTTCGGAAAACGGCGTGGCGGGTTTCATTTTGGCGAATGGCGCCTTATCCGGTGATGGCACTGAAAAAGCCATCCGCAAAGCCCTGCTGGAAAAGCATTTGGTGGAAGCCATTGCCGTTTTGCCGATGCGAATGTTTTATACTACCGATATCAGCGTGACCTTGTGGATACTCAACCGCAACAAAAAAGCCCATACCGTACCCCACGGCGACCTAACCCGACATTATCGTAATCGAGAACAGGAAGTGCTGTTTCTAGATTTAAGAAAAATCGGTGAGCCGTTCGAGAAAAAATACGTTCAGCTCTCCGAACAACACATCAAAGATATTGCCAATACTTTTCACACGAGGCAGGAAACCCGCGCAACCGATGAATACCAGAATATCCCCGAATATTGCTACTCGGCAACCTTGGAAGAAATCCGCGCCAAGGATTATTCTCTGGTTCCCAGCAAATACATTGAATTCATCAACCGCGACGAAAATATCGACTTTGACGAAAAAATGACGCAGTTACAAAGCGGATTCGCTGAATTGCTGAAAGCCGAAGACCAATCGAAACAGGAGTTGCTCAACGTATTCAAGGAATTGGGTTATGCGATCGAACTATAAGCGTATCGGTCAATTTGTCCGCCAAGTCAATAACCGCAATACAGGACTGTCTGTTGTTGACTTGAAAGGGATCAGTATCAACAAACAGTTCATGCCATCCGTAGCCAATATTAATGGTACTGATTTATCGACCTACAAACTTGTTGGCAAAAATCAGTTTGCTTACAACCCCATGCACGTTGGTCGCGATGAAGTGCTGCCAATCTCTTTGCTTGAAGCCGATGAATCCGTTATCGTCTCGCCAGCTTACGTTGTGTTTGAAATTGTTGAGCCGGAATTGTTATTACCGGAATATTTGATGATGTGGTTTCGTAGGCCGGAGTTTGACCGTAATGCCTGGTTTACGACGGATAGCAGCGTGCGTGGTGGATTTAATTGGGATGATTTCTGCGACATAACATTACCCGTGCCGCATCCCGACAAACAGCGTGAAATCGTCCGCGAATACAACACCATTGTCGAGCGGATTAAACTCAAAGAACAACTGATTCAAAAGCTGGAAGAGACTGCAGAAGCTCTCTATCGTCATTTGTTTTCTGAGGAACAACAAGTTAAAAAATTACAAGAGTTGTGCGCTCTTATAACTGATGGAAAACATGGGGATTGCAAAAACCAAGACAACTCTGGCTATTATTTCCTCAGTGTAAAGGATATATGCGATGGTGATGTAATTTATGAAAATGCTAGGCAGATTATTAAGAGTGATTTTGATGAGACTCATAGAAGAACAAAATTTTCTGCTGGCGATATTCTTCTTTCAAATAGTGGAACTATTGGGCGTATAGCGATACTGAAAAATACTCCTGAAACAACTAAGTCTACATGTCAAAAAAGCGTGGCAATACTAAAGCCTCTGGAAAATGTAAGCAGTAGTTGTTTTATGTACTGTTTATTAAAATACAATCTCTCTAAGCTAATAGAGTTAGCTGGCGGCACTTCACAATCAAATTTATTACTTGGTGATTTAAAAAGGTTTGAAGTGCCTTATCCCAGTTATCAATCAGTTACATATTTTGAGGAATTAGCTTCTCCAGTTTTTGCTTTAGTACATTCAAATCAACAGCAAAATAAGATTTTGAGAAAATTAAAAAACATTATTCTCTCCCGTATTTCTGTTCAGTTTGTGGCAACTGCAACATGAAATTCACCGAAGAACGCCTAGAACAAGCCATCATCGAATTGCTCGCCAAGGAGTCCATTTCCCACATTCACGGAGAGACTTTGCAGCGTAATTTTGAAGAAGTTCTAATTCAAAGTGATTTGCGTGAATTTCTGGCCAAACAATACGCTGACGACGGCATTACACCCAACGAAATCAATGCCGTCATCCGCCAATTGTCGGCTTTTCCCGGCTCGGATTTATACGAATCCAACAAGGTCATCATGAAAATGGTTTCCGATGGCTTTTTGTTAAAGCGCGAAAACCGTAGTCAAAAAGATTTATACATTCAACTGATCGATTATTCCGCAGCAGACTGTAACTGCTATAAGGTGGTCAATCAGTTGGAAATTCAGGGCCTTGAAACCCGCATCCCCGATGCGATTTTGTACACCAACGGTTTACCGCTGGTGGTGTTTGAGTTCAAAAGCGCGATCCGCGAAGAAGCAAACATTTATGATGCCTATGTGCAACTGACTACCCGCTATCGGCGCGATATTCCGGAGTTATTTAAATACAATGCGCTGTGCGTGATTAGCGATGGCGTGAATAACAAGACTGGTTCATTTTTCGCGCCGTACGAGTTCTTTTATGCCTGGCGCAAGATCACTGGCGATGAGGCGTTAGACAAGGATGGCATTGATTCACTTTATACCTTGGTGCATGGTTTGCTTAACCGGCAACGCTTGCGCGAGGTGATCCGGCATTTTGTGTTTTTCCCGGATACTTCCAAAAAAGACGAGAAAATCGTTTGCCGTTATCCGCAGTATTACGCGGCTACCAAGCTGTATCAAAGTATCATGCAACATCGCAAGCCGTTGGGTGACGGTAAGGGCGGCACGTATTTCGGTGCAACCGGCTGCGGCAAGAGTTACACCATGCTGTTTTTGACTCGCTTATTGATGAAAAGTGTGGATTTTTCCAGCCCGACCATCGTGTTGATTACCGACCGTACCGATTTGGAGGATCAATTATCCGGGCAATTTACTAATGCCAAAGGCTATATCGGTGATGAAACAGTCATCAGCGTGGAAAGCCGCGCCCATTTGCGTGAACTGTTAAAAGGCCGTAACAGCGGCGGGGTGTTTTTAACCACCATCCACAAGTTCACTGAAGATACCGAGTTACTGACCGAGCGGGATAATGTGATTTGCATTTCTGACGAGGCACACCGTAGCCAGATCAACCTGGATCAAAAAATCCGTATCACCGAAAAAGGCGTGAAACGGACTTACGGCTTTGCCAAGTATCTGCACGATTCCTTGCCCAATGCGACGTTCGTTGGTTTTACCGGCACGCCGATTGATGCCACGCTGGATGTATTCGGCGAGGTGGTGGACAGCTACACCATGACCGAATCGGTGCAGGATGAAATTACCGTGCGCATCGTGTACGAAGGCCGTGCGGCCAAGGTGTTGCTGGATAATGATAAGCTCAAGGCTATTGAAGACTATTATCAGGAATGCTCCGAAGATGGTGCCAGCGATTATCAGATTGAAGCTAGCAAAAAAGTGTCAGCCAATATGAATGCGATTCTGGGCGATCCCAGCCGCATCAAAGCTTTGGTCAAGGATTTTATCGAGCATTATGAAAACCGGATTGCCGAGGGCGCAACAATCAAAGGCAAAGCGATTTTTGTTTCCAGTAGCCGCCAGATTGCCTATGCGCTGCATCAGGAAGTGATTGCTTTACGCCCGGAGTGGGCGGAAATCAAAACATGCGAGGACGGTAGCGAACTGAGCGAAAAAGAACGGAAGGACATCAAACCGATGGAGCGAATTAAGCTGGTGATGACTCGCAACAAGGATGATGACAAACCGCTGTACGATTTGCTAGGTAATAAGGATTACCGCAAGGAACTGGATCGACAGTTTAAAAATGCTAAGTCCAATTTCAAAATCGCTATTGTGGTAGATATGTGGCTGACCGGTTTTGATGTGCCATTTCTGGACACGATTTACATCGACAAACCGGTGCAACGGCATAACCTGATTCAGACCATTTCCCGTGTCAATCGCAAGTTTGAGGACAAGGATAAAGGCTTGGTGGTGGACTATATCGGCATCAAAAAGCAGATGAATTTGGCGCTGGCGCATTATAACAAAGCTGACAGCCAGAATTTTGAGCAAATCGAACAATCAGTTATCGTGGTTAAAGACCACCTGGATTTACTGGGCAAAATCTTTCATAAATTCGACAGCAGGCCTTATTTTCAAGGTGATTCTTTGGAACAACTGCATTGCCTGAATATGGCAGCCGAATTCGTGCAAGTAACCAGCGAGATTGAAAAGCGCTTTATGTATCTAGTGCAACGCTTGAAAGCGGCATATGACATTTGTTGTGGTCATGAAAAGATTACCCACGAGGAACGCGACCAAATTCATTTTTTTATAGCCGTGCGCTCCATTGTCTTCAAACTGACCAAGGGCGATGCACCAGATACGGCACAAATGAACGCCAAAGTTAAAGAAATGATTCAAGCTGCTTTGCAAAGTGATGGCGTGGAAGAAATCTTTAAGATGGGTGAAGCGCAAGGGGAAATCGATTTGTTCAACGATGATTTTTTGGCGAAGCTCGACAAAATCAAATTACCCAACACCAAAATCAAGGTGTTGCAACAACTATTAGCCAAGGCGATTGTAGATTTCAAGAAGGTCAACAAGGCTCAAGGGATGGATTTTTCCAAGCGCTTCAAAGCATTGGTGGACAAATACAACGAGCGCAAAGAACAGGATGTTTTAGTCAGTAATGTTCTGGAAGATTTCACCGATGAAATCATCGATTTGGTCCGCGCCTTGCAGAATGAGAAAGCTTCGTTTGAAGATTTGGGTATCGATTTGGAAGACAAAGCGTTTTATGACATTCTCAAATTATTGGCTAAAAAATACGATTTTGAGTACCCGGAAGACAAGCTGGTTAAATTGGCAAAAGCTGTTCGTGCTGTGGTTGACGATAAAGCTAAATATACAGACTGGAATCAACGTGATGACATCAAGGCAGAATTGAAAGTCAGCTTGATTATTTTATTGGCGGAGCATGGTTATCCCCCAGTGGATAGGGATGAGGTTTACATGGAAATTTTCGAACAGGCGGCGAATTTCAAGAAGCATCGGGCCGCTTAGATCTCACAAATTACAATGCGGTTAAATTTTAATTTGAAAATTCAAATTACTTATTTTTAAGCCTCTTGAATCAGGACTCATAAATCGAGTTAAAAATGATCGTAACGTTAGATGCTTACGAATTCATTAGTAATTCCTTTGTTTGCTCCAATAGCTCTTTACACACTCCATATTCGGATCATCGCAGCATTTCCTTTCATAAATTGTATTCCAAACTTGAATCCACGTGCTAATCAGACTACCAAAGTATCAAAAGTCTTTTATTTGCGATAGGTAAATGTACAAAAATTTACAAGAAAGCAGCTATTCGATGCACTGCTCATCTTCCCTAACTATCACCTTTAATCACATAAGGTAGCAATATAGTAGCAATGTGTTTTATGTAAGATATTTAAAAACACATAATTGTCTGATTTTATTGGCGCCCTAGAGACGAATCGAACGTCCGACCTACCCCTTAGGAGGGGGTCGCTCTATCCACTGAGCTACCAGGGCTGAACCTACATTTTACGCTATTATGTAGGGATGGATAAACAGAAACCGTTTCCTGAGCATACTGCTGCAGCACAAAAAAAATTACCGCGTACCGTCGTTGTACTTGGTCTGGTCAGCTTTTTCAATGATTTTGCATCTGATATCGTTGTGCCGCTTATTCCGATTTTGCTGGCATCCGTCCTGGCGGCCGGGCCGGTGGCATTGGGTTTGATCGAGGGTATTGCCGATGCGCTGGCTAGTTTGCTGAAGCTGTGGTCGGGGCGGCATTCTGACATCATGGGTGGCCGCCGCAAGAAATTGACATTAATGGGCTATATACTATCCAACATTGCCCGCCCGCTGCTGGGTTTGGCTGTTTCCTGGCCGGTAGTGTTGTTGCTGCGCAGCATCGATCGTGTGGGTAAAGGGATACGCAGCGCACCGCGCGATGCGCTGGTGGTAGATGCTACGCCTTCACATATGCGCGGTTATGCCTTTGGATTTCACCGCGCGCTGGATAATGGCGGAGCAGTGGCAGGGAGTCTCGCTGCGGCAGCTATACTCGCCTGGTCAGGGCTGGATCTGATCGAGGTGATTTTATGGTCTGCGGTACCGGGCTTTGCTGCAGTCCTGCTGCTGAGTATGGGTATCAAGGAAGAAAACCAGCGCACTATTGCACATGAGAAAGATGCCACATCCAAAGCCATGCCACCTTTACCTCCCTTGCGCTGGTCATTATTATCCAGGCCAATACGGCGGTATCTGCTGGTTCTGACGCTCTTCACCTTTGCGCGCGCTTCCGAAACGTTTATTTTATTGTTGGGATATCAACTAGGCGTGGGGGTAGTAGAGTTGTTGCTGATCTGGTCTGCCATCAACCTCGCTAAAACCATGACCTCGACTGCCGGTGGGCAGCTGACTGATCGTTATGGACGAGGCAGTTTGATATTGATCAGCTGGGTTGCGTTTGCAGTATCGTTCCTACTGTTTGGTCTGGTAACAAGTGGTAACGAATTATGGCTGGTCAGTATTTTTTACGGCCTGTTCATTGGTATGAATGAAGGTGCTGAACGTGCCCTAATTAGTGATTATGCTCCTCCTCTGGAGCGAGGCACTGCCTTTGGCTGGTATTATCTGGCGGTCGGACTGGCGGCCATTCCTGCTGGTGTACTGTTCGGCTCCCTATGGCAGTTACATAGTGCCTCGCTGGCGTTCTTTGTGGCAGGCGGATTTGCTGCCTTGGCGGCGATATTATTGCGGCTATACGCTTGGCCCGCCAAAAATACTCCGTCCCATTAAGCAGATAATTTAAGAAGTACCAGCACGGCACCACTGCCGCCCTGCTCAGGATTCGCCTGACAAAATGCCAGCACATCATCACGTTGTGCGAGCCAGCTGCCAACCCTCGATTTCAGCACAGGCTCACCGTTTTTCGAGCTCAACCCTCGCCCATGAATGACGCATACACAGCGAACACCATACTTGCCGCACTCATCGAGAAATGCGACCAAAGCATAACGTGCTTCATCCCGTGTCATGCCGTGCATATCCAGCTCAGCTTGAATTTTCCAGTGGCCTCGCCGCAATTTGCGCAGCATCTGGCGCGATAAGCCTGGGCGTAGATAAGACCACTCATCGCCTTCCGGGATTTCGAGTGAGATATGATCTGACAGCGTATCCTTGCTAGTAGCTGTTTCCACCGCAGGCCGAGGTATCGGCTGCGGCGGCTTTTGTCGATGAACGACTTGCTTAGAGGGAGCAAGCGGGATGACATCCTGCATCGCCTCACGAAATAAGGCAATCTCCTCTTCGTTACTTGTTTTCTTGGAAGTAAATGCTTTTTTGTCTTGCTTCACTTTAAACTATCAAGATATTTCTCCGCATCCAGCGCAGCCATACAACCGGTGCCAGCACTGGTCACTGCTTGGCGATAAACCTGATCCTGCACATCGCCCGCAGCAAATACACCCTCAATACTGGTGGCGGTGGCATTGCCTTCATTGCCGCCGCGGGTGACGATATAGCCATTTCTCATTTGCAGTTGCCCTTGAAAAAGATCGGTATTGGGCTGATGCCCAATGGCAATAAAGACACCCTTTAAATCCAGCGTGCGCGAGGTGCCATCATGAATATTTTTGATGCGAACGCCGGTCACACCAGATTCATCACCTAGTATTTCATCCAGCACGTGATTGAGCGATAACTTAACATTACCGGTTTGCGCCTTGTTCATCAGTTTATCGATCAGAATTTTTTCTGAACGAAATTTATCACGCCGGTGCACCACGGTCACTTGGCGAGCGATATGAGAAAGATACAAGGCTTCTTCCACTGCAGTATTGCCGCCACCGATTACAGCGACATCCTGGCCTTTATAGAAAAAGCCATCGCAGGTCGCACACGCCGATACACCTTTGCCCATATAGGTCTCTTCTGAAGGCAATCCCAGGTATTTAGCTGAAGCACCCGTAGCGATAATCAATGCATCACAGGTATAAGTACCTTGATCACCTATCAGGACGAAGGGTTTTTCCGTGAGTTTGGCCGTATGAATATGATCAAAAATGATTTCGGTTTGAAAACGCTCCGCGTGTTTCTGGAAACGTTCCATCAATTCCGGGCCTTGAACGCCTTGCACATCAGCCGGCCAATTATCAACATCAGTAGTCGTCATGAGCTGCCCCCCTTGTGCCAGCCCAGTGATAACAACGGGATTAAGATTGGCGCGCGCAGCATAGATCGCGGCCGTATAGCCTGCAGGGCCAGAACCAAGAATGAGCAATGGTGAATGTTTGGTGGTCATGTTTTTGTTTTAATAAAAATATAATTTAAGATTTTTGTTTGAGCACGATAGCGTGCTCGTAAACATCCAGCGCTTCTGTTTCTGATGGGCCTCTTTTTTTGGCTATCATCAACAAACGCTCTGAAGGTTTTTTCTGGTTGAGCAACAAATCGGTTTCATTCAGTGCTTCTCCAGGAAAATACATTTGGGTAGTCAATTCAGCGTAGCCCTTTTTGGATACTTTGAAATGAATATGAGGTGGCCGCACCCAAGTTGGTGACGCCGGATACGAGCCTGGCATGACTGTTTTGAAACGAAACTCACCATTCTCATCCGTCAACACAATTGCCCAGCCCTGGAAATTTGGATCCAGTGGCGCAGGATTGGGATCACGCGGGTGACGGTAACGTCCTTTGGCATTTGCCTGCCAGATTTCCACGGTAGCCTGAGATACTGGCTGACCATGACTATCCAACACACTTCCCATAACGATGATATATTTACCCTTTGCCACCCCATCGCGGCCTTGCACGCGCGTCAAATCAAAATCTTTATCGTCCTGTGGTGTGACTGGATAAAACGGACCCTCTGTTTCAGCAGGGGTAGGTGGCAGCAGTGCTTTGGCCATACTTCCTTTCGTAGTAAAAGCACCTACTAACCCACCCGTTATCCCGAACTTGATTAGCTTTCTTCTGGATAGGCTTTTCATTCTTCTCTCCTCAGACCAGATTAATTTACTATCAACCGGTTAGGCTTGCTTGAGTCGAGTAACTGAATATTATTGTTATAATTTTTGCTCTACCCAACCGGCCACACTCTCTAATGCACCGGGCAGTTTATCTGGCAAGGTACCGCCAGCCTGCGCCATATCCGCCCGCCCGCCCCCTTTACCACCTACTTGCTGGGCAACATAATTGATCAACTCTCCTGCCTTTACTTTTGCTGTCAAATCATCGGTAACCCCAGCAATGAGTGTCACTTTTCCGCCTTCTGTCGCTGCCAGAACGACGATGCATGATTTCAATTGATACTTAAAATTATCTAGAGTTTCACGCAGGATTTTTGCATTTGCACCTTCCAAGCTGGCCGCTAATATTTTCGCTCCTTTGATTTCACGCACTTGCTTACCAAGTTCGCCACTTTGCAGCGTAGCCAGCTTTGATTTCAATGAGGTTAGCTCTCTTTCCAGTTGCCTGACATGGTCGAGTAGTTGCGATAATTTCTGACTGATTTCCTGGGGTGGTGCTTTTAGGGTATCGGTAATTTCGAGCAATTGTGTCTCGCGCTGCTGCGCATAATCCACTGCAGTCTGCCCAGTAACGGCCTCAACCCGCCGGATGCCTGCAGCAACGCCTGATTCACTGATAATCTTGAAGAATCCGATATCACCGCTATGAGCCACATGGGTGCCGCCACATAGCTCTGTCGAAAAATCACCCATTGCCACCACGCGCACGTCAGTACTGTATTTTTCACCAAACAGCGCCATTGCACCGCGCTTGATGGCGTCGTCGTATCTCATCTGCTGCGTATCTACGTTATGATTACAACGTATTTGCTCATTTACCAGATGCTCGACTGTACGTAACTCATTGAGCTGCATTGGTGCATGATGAGAAAAATCAAAACGTAACCGATCTGCATTAACCAACGAGCCTTTCTGCGTAACATGATTACCAAGTACTTTGCGCAATGCCGCATGCAGTAAATGTGTGGCTGAATGATTATTGGCAGTATTGGCACGTGCGACTGGATTGACTTTCGCCAACACTGAATCGCCAACGACCAGTCGTCCACTGCTTAGTAATCCCTTGTGACCAAACACGGTTGCCTGAATTTTCTGTGTATCGGACACCATAAAGGTGCCATTGGCCGCCAGCAACTCACCACAATCGCCGACTTGCCCACCCGATTCCGCATAAAAGGGCGTGCGGTCGAGCACGATCACTGCTTCCTCAGCAGCTTCGACAAAATCAACCTGACTGCCTTGCTTGTAAATTGCCAGAACGCATCCCTCCTGTTGCAAGCTGTCATAGCCATAAAATTCGGTAGGGATGCCGTGATACTCTATACCGCCCTGCATGGTGAACTTGCCTGCGGCCCGTGCACGCTCGCGCTGGTCTGTCATGGCTTTCTCGAAACCGGCATAATCGATACTGATACCGCGTTCCCGGGCAATATCGGCTGTCAGATCGACCGGAAACCCAAAAGTATCATACAGCCGGAAAACGGTATCACCAGCCAACATACCGCTTTGTTCGCGCAAAGCCGCTTCCAGCACCTGCATACCGTTTTCCAATGTTTCCGCAAAACGCTCCTCTTCTTGCTTGAGTACGCTCGCAACGCGATCTTTGGCGGCCACGAGCTCAGGATAAGCCTGCCCCATTACTTTGGCCAGATCATCCACCAACCGATGAAAGAAAGGCACTTTCTGTTCCAGCCGGTAACCATGCCGGATCGCGCGCCGAATAATACGGCGCAATACATAACCACGTCCCTCATTACCTGGAATGACTCCATCAGTGATCAGAAAAGCACAGGCACGAATGTGATCCGCGATCACTTTGAGGGAGTTGTTTGATAAATCATCAGTTTGCGTCTCGCGTGCCGCTGCTTTGATCAAATCCTGAAACAGATCGATTTCGTAGTTGCTGTGCACTCCCTGCATAACTGCTGAAATCCGCTCCAATCCCATGCCGGTATCGACAGAAGGTTTTGGCAACGGATGTAGCGTGCCGCTCGTATCACGATTGTATTGCATGAATACCAGATTCCAGATTTCGATATACCGATCCCCGTCTGCATTGGCTGAGCCCGGCGGCCCCCCAGCTACTTCGGGACCATGATCATAAAAAATCTCAGAGCAAGGGCCGCAAGGACCGGTCTCGCCCATCTGCCAGAAGTTATCCATGGTAGCAATGCGCACAAAGCGTGCGGGCGCAATACCGACTTCGTTCAACCAGATATCAGCCGCCTCATCATCTTCGACATAGACTGTCACCCATAGTCTTTCCTCGGGAATTTCCAGCACTTTGGTCAGAAACTCCCAGGCATACTGGATAGCATTGCGCTTGAAATAATCACCGAAACTGAAATTGCCCAACATCTCAAAAAACGTATGATGCCGTGCGGTATAGCCGACATTCTCCAAGTCATTATGTTTACCACCCGCCCGCACACAGCGCTGTGAACTAGTTGCCCGCACATAGGGCCGTTTGTCCAACCCAAGAAAAACATCCTTGAATTGCACCATCCCAGCATTAGTGAACAGCAAGGTAGGATCATTGCCAGGAACAAGCGGACTGGACGCGACGATGGTATGACCATGCGACTCAAAGAATTCAAGGAATTTTTGTCTTATTTCACTGCTTTTCATGTTTGTTCCATTTCACATACACGTATCAATGAGGGTAAGTCTTTATTCTTGTTGATCTGAGCAAACCAAAACCTGGCGGATGATTTCTGCGGAAAACCCTCTTCCTGCCAGAAAGCGTGCCTGTTTACTGCGTTCTTTCAGATTTTCAGGAATCACACCGAATTTCTTGCGCCATATTTCACAAGCAGTCTGCAATTCGGTTTCTTTTAAATCAGCCATAGCCGTACTGATCAAATGATCGGCAATGCCTTTTTCTTTCAACTCATGGCGGATTCGCTGCGCACCATATTTGTGCCTGCGACCATGCACTACTTGCTCGACTAGCCGTTCCGCTGAAAGAAGGCCACGTTGTTCCAGCACATCCAGTACTTCCGACAGTGCTTCAGGCGTCTGAGCATGGCTGGCTAACTTCTTTTCCAGTTCAAGCCGAGAATATTCCCGTCTGGCCAAAAGGCTCACTGCCCGGGTTTGTAAACTCAGCTTGATATTCATCAATCACCGAATTTCTCTTCTGCTTGAACAACTTTAGGCGGCTCAGCCAAACCCGCAGCAACCCGGATTTTTTGCTCGATTTCTTTGGCCATTTCCTTATGCTCTTTCAGATAATCGCGCGCATTGTCTCTACCTTGACCGATCTTTTCGCCATTGTAGGAATACCAGGCACCTGCTTTCTCGACCAATTTATGCAATACACCCAATTCAATGATTTCACTTTCCCGCGAGATGCCTTCCCCATAGAGAATATCGAAATCAGCTTCCTTGAATGGTGGCGCCACCTTGTTCTTGACAACTTTCACTCGGGTTTCATTGCCGATCACTTCATCTCCCTTTTTGAGCGAGCCAGTGCGGCGTATATCCAGTCGTACCGAAGCATAGAACTTCAAGGCATTTCCACCGGTTGTCGTTTCAGGACTGCCAAATATCACACCGATCTTCATACGGATCTGGTTGATAAAAATCACCATGGTATTGCTTCGCTTGATATTGGCAGTCAATTTACGCAGCGCCTGCGACATCAGTCTTGCTTGCAGCCCCATCTGCGGCTCACCCATTTCGCCTTCGATCTCTGCGCGCGGTGTCAAGGCGGCCACAGAATCCACCACGACGATATCGACCGAGCCGGAGCGAACCAGCATATCGGTAATTTCGAGTGCCTGCTCGCCATTATCGGGCTGCGAAATCAGCAGCTCCTGAATATTGACTCCTATTTTCTTGGCATATTGCGGATCCAGCGCATGCTCAGCATCAATAAAGGCAGCCGTCCCGCCCAATTTCTGCATTTCGGCAATCACCTGCAAAGTCAGCGTAGTTTTACCGGATGATTCAGGACCATAAATTTCAATGACCCGCCCTCGTGGCAATCCACCCACACCCAACGCGATATCCAGCCCCAAGGAGCCAGTGGAAACCACCTGAATATCGTTAGCCACATCGCTAGCATCCATCCGCATGATCGAGCCTTTACCAAACTGCTTTTCAATCTGGGAAAGCGCAGCAGCTAGCGCTTTATTTCTATTTTCGTCCATCTTTTTTCCTGTTAACAATTCATTGAATTATCGCATATTCAATCCAGGAAAAAACAAACTTGCGGCAGCGTATTGCACGATGCGTATCAAGCTTCGCGAAAAATCAGCAAAAACTTCAAGTATATGGCTCGCCTGCGATATAATTTGCATTTGCTGACATTGAGACAATTCTTTTCTTATAGTCTTGGCGATAATAGGGAGAAAATCATTAGAATCATTTTGTTAGGTGCCCCTGGAGCGGGTAAAGGCACTCAGGCCAACCATATCAAAGAACATTTTGGTATCCCACAAATCTCGACTGGGGACATGCTGCGTAATGCTGTCAAGGCCGGGACAGAGCTTGGTATCATGGCAAAAAAAATTATGGAGTCAGGGGGTCTGGTGTCAGATGACATCATTATCAATCTCGTCAAAGAGCGTATTGCTGAACCTGATTGCGTCAATGGCTTTTTGTTTGATGGCTTTCCCCGCACCATTCCTCAAGCAGAAGCACTAAAAGCAGCCAATATACCGATCGATTATGTCGTCGAAATCGATGTGGTGGATGCCGAAATTATCAAGCGCATGTCCGGTCGCCGGGTACATCCAGCTTCGGGTCGTACCTATCATATTGAATTCAACCCACCCAAAGTAGACGGCAAAGATGATGTAACAGGTGAACCATTGATCCAGCGGGACGATGACCGAGAAGAAACTGTGAGAAAGCGTTTGCAGGTTTACCATGATCAAACCAAACCACTCATCCAGTACTACTCGAATTGGTCAGCCAGTGGAAAGCCCGGTGCGCCGCGTTATATCAAAATCGCCGGTATTGGTGATGTGGAAGCCATTTGCCGCAGCATCATGACATCGCTCACAAATAAGTCCTAAAACTTTTTTGATAAGTTTTTGTGAGCTCTTTCCGAAAATAAATAAAAAAGATGTGCTAACGTTTTAATCAATCAGGAGAAAAAATCATATGGCAATAAAAAATGCATTCTATGCACAATCTGGCGGTGTAACTGCCGTTATTAATGCCTCTGCGGCGGGTGTTCTGGAAACAGCCCGTGCGCATAGCGACAAAATCGGCAAAGTGTTCGCTGGCCGTAATGGCATCATTGGTGCACTAACGGAGGACTTGATCGATACCAGCGCAGAATCTGCCGAAGCAATCAGAGCATTACGTCATACGCCTTCCGGCGCTTTCGGTTCCTGTCGTTATAAATTGAAAAGCCTCGAACAGAACCGGCGTGAATACGAACGTTTGATCGAAGTGTTCAAGGCACACGACATCGGTTATTTTTTCTATAACGGCGGCGGAGATTCAGCGGATACCTGTCTTAAAGTATCACAGTTGTCAGACACACTCGGTTATCCTCTCAAAGCCATTCATGTTCCTAAAACGGTCGATAACGATTTGCCCATTACCGATTGCTGCCCCGGGTTTGGTTCGGTTGCAAAATATATAGCAGTATCGACGCGTGAGGCCAGTTTTGACGTCGCAAGCATGGCTAAAACATCCACCAAAGTGTTTGTGCTGGAAGTAATGGGCCGTCATGCAGGCTGGATTGCTGCTGCGGGCGGATTAGCTTCGAGTAAAGACTGCGAAATTCCCATTGTGATCCTGTTTCCGGAAATTACTTTTAATAAAGAAAAATTTCTTGCAAAAGTCGATAGCTATGTCAAGCAATTCGGCTATTGTTCGGTAGTGGTGTCAGAAGGCGTCAAAGGCGCGGATGGCAATTTCCTTTCTGACCAGGGGCTACGTGATGCGTTTGGTCATGCACAGTTAGGCGGTGTTGCGCCGGTAGTCGCAAATATCATCAAGGATGGGCTAGGTCTTAAATATCACTGGGGGGTAGCTGATTATCTCCAACGTGCAGCACGACATATTGCTTCCAAAGCCGATGTGGAGCAAGCCTATGCAATGGGCAAAGCAGCAGTTGAATATGCGATCGCCGGGCATAACTCAGTCATGCCAACGGTTGAACGTGTCTCCAATACACCTTACAGCTGGAAAGTAGGCATGGCTGAATTATCCAAAGTCGCCAATGTAGAAAAAATGATGCCAGCAGACTTTATTACCGAGGACGGCTTTGGCATTACGGAAAAATGCCGTGAATACCTCTCACCGCTGATCGAGGGCGAGGATTATCCTCCCTATAAGAATGGATTGCCCGATTATGTCCGGCTGCAGAACATCGCGGTCAGTAAGAAATTGGGTGAATTCAAGCTTTAATCTCATACAGTTACATTCTGATGGCAAGAACGTATAAAATAGGCGCTCTCGCTGTTTCTGGTTCAAATTAGATGATTGATGCGAAATTTTCAGACCAAATTTCGCATGTTTTTCAGGTGGTCTGGCTTTAATTGGAGTTCTTTATGGCAAACGGTTTAACGATCGCAATTTTCAGCGCGATTCTTGCCCTGGTTTTCAGTGGCATCTGGATCCGGCGTATCTATGCTCAGTCTCCCGGCAATGCACGTATGCAGGAAATCGCTGCTGCCGTACAAGAAGGTGCGTCGGCTTATCTCAAGCGCCAATACATGACGATCAGTATGGTTGGTGTGCTTTTATTTCTTGCCATAGGCGTGGCGCTCACGTGGAGCACAGCCTTTGGTTTTGCTTTAGGCGCAGTGCTTTCTGGTGTTGCTGGCTTCATGGGTATGTCCGTATCTGTACAATCCAATGTACGCACGGCCGAAGCGGCACGTACTGGCCTCAATGAAGCATTGGAAATTGCATTCCGCGGCGGAGCAGTTACTGGCATGCTGGTAGTAGGGCTTGGATTATTAGGGGTAGCAGGGTATTGTGCACTGTTATACAGTAATTCAACCGCGGATCAACCAATGAGTGACATCATTCACCCATTGGTTGGCTTCGCTTTTGGTGGTTCGCTGATTTCCATCTTCGCGCGCCTGGGTGGAGGTATTTTCACAAAAGGTGCAGACGTTGGTGCAGACCTGGTAGGCAAGGTAGAAGCGGGAATCCCTGAAGATGATCCACGTAATCCGGCAGTAATCGCGGATAACGTGGGCGATAATGTTGGTGATTGCGCTGGAATGGCAGCCGATTTGTTTGAAACCTATGCCGTTACCATCATCGCGACCATGATACTGGGTTCTTTGTTGTTCACGTCGGATGGTGCCAGCGCTGTTGTTTATCCATTGATGCTGGGTGCAGTCTCGATTGTCGCGTCTATCATAGGTTGCTACTATGTCAAAATGCGTGAAGGCGGCAAAATCATGAATGCGCTTTATCGTGGACTAGCCGTTGCAGGCGGCATTGCATTTTTTGCCTATCTGCCCGTCACTGTCTGGTTTATGGGTGGTCTCTCGTTAAATCATGATGGTGTTGATATCGCCGGCGGTGAACTGGTCATGCGCTTGTTTATTTGCGCCGCTATTGGATTGATTCTGACAGGATTGATGGTAATCATCACCGAATATTACACCTCGACTGAATATCCACCTGTTCAGCATATCGCTAACGCATCGACTACAGGACATGGTACCAATATCATCGCAGGTCTCGGCGTATCCATGCGTGCTACTGCAGCACCTGTTCTGGCAGTGTGTGCAAGTATCCTGATTGCTTATTCATTGGCGGGTCTGTATGGTATTGCCATTGCGGCTACCGCCATGCTGTCCATGACCGGTATTATTGTTGCACTTGATGCCTATGGTCCCATTACTGACAATGCAGGTGGTATTGCTGAAATGTCTGGCATGCCTGAGTCCGTGCGTGCGATTACTGATCCACTCGATGCAGTTGGTAACACTACCAAAGCTGTAACCAAAGGTTATGCCATTGGTTCGGCAGGGCTAGCCGCACTGGTGCTGTTTGCTGATTATACCTATGGCCTGGAGCATGCTAATAAGTTGCTCACTTTTGATTTGTCTAACCACCTGGTCATTATCGGTCTGTTCATTGGTGGCATGGTGCCTTACTTGTTTGGTGCCATGTCGATGGAAGCCGTTGGGCGTGCCGCGGGCTCAGTGGTCATTGAAGTGCGCCGTCAATTCAGTGAAATTCCAGGCATCATGGAAGGAACGGCTAAACCAGATTATTCCCGTGCGGTTGACATGCTGACCAAAGCAGCCATTAAAGAAATGATCGCACCATCATTGCTGCCAGTTCTGGTTCCTGTACTGGTGGGCGTATTCCTCGGTCCACAAGCACTTGGTGGTGTATTGATGGGCTCTATCATTACCGGTCTGTTCGTGGCTATTTCCATGACAACGGGTGGTGGTGCGTGGGATAACGCAAAAAAATACATTGAAGATGGTCACTATGGTGGCAAAGGAAGTGAAGCTCACAAATCGGCAGTTACTGGTGACACTGTTGGCGATCCGTACAAAGACACGGCTGGCCCAGCCATCAATCCGCTGATCAAAATTATCAACATCGTGGCATTACTGATCATTCCGTTGCTGTAATGGAATAATTGTTGGTCTTTGAAAAAGCCCACCACTTAAAGCTGGTGGGCTTTTTTTCTAACTACTAACTGCGTTTTCATCATTGCTATCATCCTGTCGTTGCATTCTCTGGCTACATTACGTAGGATTGATCGTGAATGCCAGTGAGCAAATTAAAGTACTATCAGCTCGTCAGCAATCACTCGTGTTTACAATCTTTATCAAAACTCTATGTAACTGTTTGTATTAACAACATTAACAGGAGAATCAAGATGAACGTCAAAGCACGTACACTTATACTAGCGATCGGACTTACCTCTTTTGCAACGCTCACCTTTGCTAACAAATATGAAACAGAGGTCAAGCTTTATCAGCTTCCAGAAGCTGTTCAGAAAACTATCATTGTAAACTTACAAGGTGGGGAAGCTGAAAAGATTGAAAAGGAAATAGCGAATTCAGTCACCACTTATGAGGTTCATGTCAAAAGACATGTCGGTGACACTTTTAAAATGAAGGTCGATAAAAATGGCAGGCTGGTTTTAGAAGGCAAATAGCTAAATTCTGGAATTAAAAAACTCTACAAATTATTGTGGGTCTGACTGATCATCAGTCAGACCCGACTCAATCATTCAGCTCTACCTCATTCCGTTACAAAATCAAACATAATGCTCAGGTGGAATCACATTCTATCCAGACGATGCAACAAAGAAAAACTGGTAAAGCAAATTTTGAGTTGGAGTTGGAAAAAAACTAGAAAAGGGTAATTATGTTATACAAGATCATTCGTTTCCTGAGCTGGGTTTTCATAATCACCGTTGCTACCTTGTTAAGCGCACATGCTCAGACAAATTTAGTAAAGGGGCCAGATCAATCCACATCGGTTCATAAGCATGAACGCACGGAGCAAGCTCATCATTCAGAACCATCCGGTCAGCTCGCGCCCAGGCTGCAAAATCTTGGCACTCATACTTTTCCAGTAAGCACCAACAACCCGCAGGCACAATTATTCATGAATCAAGGATTGAATCTAGCCTATGGATTCAATCATGCCGAAGCAGGTCGTGCCTTCAGCGAAGCCGCGCGACTTGATCCTACCCTGGCAATGGCTTATTGGGGGCAGGCGCTCGTGCTGGGGCCCAATATTAATGCAATGATGGATCCAAAGAAAGAGCAACAGGCACTTGAGCTTGTTCAAAAAGCGGTTGCGCTGATGGCAACCGCAACACCGAGAGAACAGGTGCTGATTCGTGCACTGGAAAAGCGTTACTCGGGTAAAGCAGAAGATCGCAGCGTGAATAATCAAGCTTATGCAGCAGCCATGCGATCTGCACACCAACGTTTTCCGGATGATCTTGATATCGCCATGCTCTATGTCGAAGCGATGATGGATCTTCGGCCTTGGGGCTACTGGATGCCAGATGGGCACCCCTATGAAGGCACAACTGAAATTGTAGCGATCACCGAAGAAATCATGCGCAAAAATCCGAAGCATCCCGGCGCCGTGCACATGTATATCCATCTTATGGAACCCACCTGCACACCCGAGCGTGCGGAAAAAGCAGCGGATACCTTGTTGACACTCATGCCAGATGCGGGTCATACGGTACACATGCCCTCGCATATTTATCAGCGGATCGGGCGCTATGCAGACTCGATGAAAAGCAATCAGCTCGCTATCACTGCGGATGAACACTATCTTACCCAATATCAAGCGCAAGGGATCTATCCGATGGGTTACTATCCGCACAACATCCACTTTCTTTGGTTTGCAGCCACACTGGATGGACAAAGCAAGATTGCGATTGAGGCGGCCCGCAAGGCAGCAACCAAGATTGATGATGCCGTGCTGAACGAGTTACCCGAAACGGCGATATTTCGTGTCATCCCGTACTGGTCGCTGGCACGATTTGGTCACTGGCAAGCCGTTCTCCAGGAACCGGCACCCCCTGCGAGCAATGCGTTTCTGACAGGTAGTTGGCACTATGTGCGGGGTCTCGCATTTGTGGCAACGGGCCAACTGCAGCAAGCGGAGCAAGAGCTCGCATCATTGCGTAAGATCATGCAGAACCCAAGCCTGGATGCAACGCTCTTCTCGCAGAATACAGCTCGCACGGTACTCGCCATCGGCCTCGAGGTATTGGCCGGTGAGATCAAAGCTGCCCATGGGAAGTTCGATGAAGCAATTGCACATCTCGATCGCGCTGTTCGCCTGGAAGATGGCCTGGTTTATACTGAACCGGCTGAATGGCATTTCCCGCCACGTCTGGCGCTGGGGGCAATTCTGCTCGAAGCAGGGCGTCCAGCCGAAGCAGAAACAGTTTACTGGGAAGACCTGCGGCGTAACCGCAATAATGGCTGGGCATTGTACGGTCTGCTGCAAGCATTGCGTGCTCAGCAGAAAAATGATCAGGCAGTCCTTATCGAGGCTCGCTTCAAGAAGGCATGGGAGCGTGCTGACATCATGCTCAATGCCTCACGCTTTGGGCGGGATGTCGACTCCATTGTCATGAAAAGAGAGTGATAACAACGCGCTAGATCTGCTGGAAGTACATTAGAACCAGCTGGTCTGTCTGCTCCAGGCCGGATAGAAAATCACATCCTTTACCTGTCGATCACCATGCGAAAATCATGTGATCTCTGAAAGGCATCCATCTTAAGAATTTCCTTAATTCTTATCCATCTAAACAGTACTCTTGTTGAAAAACGTGCATTAAGATTTTTATCTATATCTTCTTGCCTAACAATGGAGATATTTCAACCTAGATTCCTCAGTTGGGCAGGATGGAGTGTGTGATTTTGCGAGTGCAGGGCAAGGCACAACGATGCGGAATGGTCGTTCCATTCCAAAGAGTTGCAACGCAGCCATGCGCTTGCAAAATTGCGCAATCCGTCCTGCAGCGGAAACACCCAGAGGGTGAAAATGAAATATGTAGGAAAAATTATTATATTCATAATGTTAACATCAGAACGAGCGATCAACTGAGGAATCTAGGTTCAAGAATGCTAAATGTTGTCGGACTTCCATAGGCTTAGGGCGAAAAATTATGGGCACAATGTCTCTCAATATCGCGCAACTAATCGTCGGATTGTTATGCCTCTCGTTGCTGGCTTGCCAGCCAAAAAACAATGAACAATTATTTCAGCAGACTACTGCGCACTCCAAGAACGAGGTGATACTCGACGAAAGATCACCCAAGCACAGCTATATCAAAGAAGCAGTTGTCGACTTAATCCAGCGTCCGCTCATGGAGCAAGTAACCGGTAAAATTACTTATGATGAAACCCGCACCGTTCGTGTTTCTTCACCGATTGCAGGGCGAGTGGTTGGAACCATTGCCGAAGTAGGAAGCCATGTTCGTATAGGTGACATATTAACGGAATTGGATAGTCCTGAGCTTGGGCAGGCGCAAGCTGCTTACGCTGGAGCATTAGCTGATTTGAACCTGGCTAACCATACTTTCCAGCGTGTGCGATTACTATACGATAATGATGTCGCGCCACGTAAGCAATTGGAGCAAGCAGAAGATGATCTAATCCGTGCTCGTAGCGAAGCAGAAAGAGCCCGCCTCAGACTTGCAAACCTGGGGATACGCGACAGTCTTCGTATGAATAACCGTTTTGTTTTACATGCTCCCCTCTCAGGGGTTATCACAGAGCGCAATATCAATCCAGGCATGGAAATCAAACCTGATCTGAGCGAACCATTATTTGTTATTTCTGATCTCTCTAGATTATGGGTACAAATTGATATCTTTGAGAAGGATATTGGTTTGATCCATACCGGTGCCAAAGCAGTGCTGAACGTCGAAGCGTATCCCAGTGAAGATTTCACTGCAACGGTTGATTACATTGGTCAGATAGTGTATGAAACGACGCGCACAGTGAAGGTGCGCTGCATATTGTCTAACACAGATGGTCGTCTGTTACCTTTCATGTTTGCCAGTGTCAAAGTGCAAAGCGATCCGACAGATCTGGCAATAGTTGTACCGTTAACAGCATTATTTACTGAAAATGAATCTGAATGGGTATATGTCAATATCGGTAATTATCACTACCAGAAACGGCTTGTCAAAACGGGGTTGCGTCTCAAAGAGAAAGTAGTGATTCATGAAGGCCTGAAGCCTGGTGAGCGCCTCGTGACCGATGGCGCGCTCTTGCTGCGCGCCGAGCAAGAAGCTGAGCAGCTAAAAGAAGAAACACGCAATGATTACTAGAGTTATCGCATTCTGCCTGCAACAGCATTTGATTATTATTGGCGCATCTCTCCTACTGATTGCACTAGGTATTCGATCATTTGAACGTCTGCCAGTCCAGGCTTTTCCAGATGTACAAAATGTTTTTGTACAAGTCGTTACTCAATATCCCGGTCAGGCTCCGGAAGAAGTGGAAAAACTGATTAGCTTACCGATCGAAAGGGCAATGAATGGTCTTCCGCATTTGCTCAATATGCGTTCCGTATCGATTTTTGGCTTATCTGTTGTAACGTTGACTTTCGACGATACTGCTGAAGATTATTTTTCCCGGCAGCAGGTACTTGAACGATTACGTGGCATTCATTTGCCAGCGGATGTAACACCATTACTCGGTCCTTTAACTACCGGCATAGGTGAAATTTATCGTTATCTCATTGAAGCGCCCGAAACTACTTTAATAGAACAGCGAGCAATACAAGATTGGACGATTGAGCCTATGCTTCGCAGTGTTCCCGGGGTAGCTGACGTAGTGGGCTTCGGTGGAGGCATCAAGCAATATCAGATCCAGATTGATCCTCATAAACTAAAAAATTACAAACTCACTCTTCCTGAAGTCTATCAGGCCATCGCTGCCAGTAATGCCAATATCGGTGGCAGTTTTATTGAGCATGGTGATGAAGCATTGGTAGTACGAGGAACTGGCTTGTTGCAATCTGTTGATGACATCAAAGAAATTGTTGTTTCTACTCGGGAGGACACGCCTGTTTTTGTCAAAAATATCGCCGAGGTCATTATTGGCCCACAGACATACAGTGGTATTGTTGGCTATAACAAATACGATAATGTAGTCCAGGGGATAGTTTTACTTATCAAAGGAAAAAATGCCATTGAAGTGTTGAATGGGGTAAAAGAAAAAATCAACCACCTTAACCATTATGGCTTACCTCCCGGGGTCAAGATTATTCCCATTTATGATCGTACAGATCTGGTCCAGAAAACTGTACATACGGTTGAGCGGAATATGTTGGAGGGTATCGCACTGGTTCTGGTGATTATACTTATTTTTCTCCGCCGGATATTAGCTTCATTGGTGATCATTATTGTTATTCCGCTGTCTTTATTATTTGCTTTTATTTTGATTGATATTGCGAATGTTTCCGCCAATTTGATTTCCCTCGGCGCTATCGATTTTGGCATCCTTGTCGATAGCGCGGTAGTCATGGTCGAGGCGGTCATGGTTAAAATGACGTTGGAAATGCGTCAACATATGAGTGTGGCACATATGCGTCAATCCATGCTGATAACAGCGGGAGAAATGGCCCGCCCCATATTGTTTACTAAGACCATCATCATTGTTGCAATGATACCTGTTTTTACGTTTCAGCAAGTCGAGGGAAAGATATTTTCTCCGATGGCGCTCACAATCAGCTTTGCCTTGGCGGGTGCGCTTATCATCAGTTTAACCTTAATCCCCGTCCTGTTAAGTTATTTCATTGGCCCTAAACTGATTGAACGACATAATCCGTTGGTGCATAGCATGCAACAATGGTACCAGAAGCTATTGGAAGCGGTATTACGCCATTCTTCCAGGTTATTCATGGGCGCGAGCTTGGCTCTGGCGTTGTCATTGGCTTCGATCCCATGGATTGGTACTGAATTTATGCCCAAGCTCGACGAAGGCAATATTTGGTTAACAATCACAATGCCTACCTCAGTTTCCTTGAGAAAAGCTAAAGAACTGGAAACAGATGTGCGTATGCGCTTGCTTGAATTCCCCGAAGCAAGCTCTGTGCTTACACAACTGGGACGTCCCGAGGACGGAACTGATCCGAAGGGCTTTAATAACATCGAGGTCTTAATAGATCTCAAGCCAAAGAGTGCTTGGCGGTATGCAAGCAAGGATGAATTGATTAAAAGGATGAAGGATCGTCTAGCAATATTCCCTGGCATGCAGTTTAATTTCTCTCAAGTAATACAAGACAACGTAGAGGAAGCCATTTCTGGTGTCAAGGGTGAAATTGCCATCAAAATTTTTGGCCCAAATCTTAAAATCCTGCAAGAAAAAGCGAATAAAATCACCCATATACTACGTTCTACAGAGGGTGCTACGGATGTGGCTGCTGAACAGCAAGCAGGTCTGTCTCAGATGGTCATTACCATAAACCGGGCAAAAATTGCACGTTATGGAATTAATATCGCTGATGTGGAAAATGTGATTGCAATGGCAATTGGAGGAAAAGCGGCTACGCAAATGTTGGAGGGCGAACGGCTGTTTGACATTACAGTGCGGTTAATTAGTTCGGCGCGCGATTCGGTGGGGGCAATTGAGAATATCACCGTCCTGTCTTCGGATGGCAGTCATATCCCATTAGCCGAGTTAGCCGATATCAGGATTAATCAAGGCGCTTCACGAATTACTCGCGAGGGTGGTATGCGCCGCATCGCTATCAAATGCAATTTAATCGGACGTGACCAGGGAAGTTTTGTAAGAGAAGCCCAGAAAAAAATTGCTGAACAAGTTGTGCTGCAGCCCGGTTATCGTACTGTCTGGAGTGGTCAGTTCGAAAATCAGCAGCGTGCAATGAAACGGCTGTCGTTTATCGTACCGCTCAGTTTAACCATGATTTTCCTGTTGCTGTTCTGGGCTTTCCTCTCGATCAGAAATGCCTTTCTGATTGTGTCGATTGTGCCCTTCGCCATGATCGGTGGACTGATAACTTTATTGCTTACTGGCATCCATTTAAGCATTTCCGCAGCGGTCGGGTTTATCGTGTTGTTCGGTATTGCAGTCCAGAACGGGATAATCCTGGTTTCTCATGTTAATGCCCTAAGGCGCGAAGGCATGACAATCTCTGAAGCGGTCTTACAGGGTTCCGTCGATAGATTGCGTCCTATTTTGATGACAGCGTTGATGGCAATGCTGGGGCTATTGCCTGCTGCTCTTTCTACTGGTGTGGGATCGGAAACTGCCAAACCTTTTGCAGTGGTTATTATTGGTGGACTGATAACCGCGACGATATCGACTCTGACCTTGCTTCCTGCGCTCTATCACAATTTTGATAAACAACACAACACGAGGATATCATGAAAGAAATTCGTGCCTATATTCAGCCATTCATGTTATCGAAACTCACTCAGACTCTGCAAGCCATCCCTGGCTTTCCAGGGATGAGTATCTCGGACTGCGAAGGTTTTGGAGAAAAGAAAATTAACAGTAAGCAGGATTATTCTCCGTATATGCCGAGAAAGCGCATTGAAATTTTTGCTCCTGATGAATTAGTGGATGTTATTTTCAATACAGTGATGGCAGCAGCTAATACGCATCAGCCTGGTGCAGGCAGGGTCTACATCATTGACGTTGAAAAAAGTGGGCATATTAGCGCGGGCGCTCCAGGATATTCCTGGGACTCAACCGACAATGTGTAAAAATGATCACTAGCAACAAAGGTTCATTGCCTTGGAGCAAATGGATAAAAACATAAATCGCATTGCAGCTCTCGACTGGATGCGGGGTATGGTCATGGTACTGATGGCGCTGGATCACGCTTCCGCTTTTTTCAACCAAGGGCGTGTCGCAAACGATACCATCGTCACGCATATGGTCGGGTCAGGTTTTGTTGCCGAACAATTTTTCACCCGCTGGGTAACGCATCTGTGTGCGCCTACCTTTGTGTTCCTGACGGGAACAGCCATGGCGCTCAGTATTGTGCAACGACGTGAAAAAGGCATGGATAGCAAAGCCATTGATCGTGATCTATTCATTCGCGGTGCATTCATTGCGCTGCTCGATATCGTAGTGTTTTCATTCCTGAGTGGAAAGCTGTATCTGCAAGTACTGTATGCGATCGGTGTCAGCATGATGATGATGGCGCTGCTTTATCGTTTGGGTAAGTGCGTGCTATTGATCAGCGCGCTGACCCTGCTCTTTGGTGGGGAAGCGTTCACCGTCTTGTTCTGGCAGCCTCAAGGTGAGGTGCCGCTTTGGCTGGCACTGACCTTCGCTCCCTGGTTCAGCGAATCATTTACGGTACTCTATCCGGTGATTCCATGGCTCGCCATCATGATGCTGGGATGGGTGTTTGGCGACTGGCTGATAACCCGCAAGAAAAGCGCCTGGTCAGTTGCTCGCGTACTATTGGTGGGAAGCCTGCTGGCCTTAGCTTGCTTCCTGCTCGTGCGTGGCTTTAACGGCTACGGCAACATGTTGCTGTATCGCGAAGACCATTCGCTCATCCAGTGGCTGCATGTCAGCAAGTATCCGCCGAGCATCAGCTATATTTCACTGGAACTGGGACTGATGGCGATCATGCTGGCGGCTATGCTATGGTTGCAGCCGAAGATCGGCATCCGTCCATATGGTCCCATTCTGGTATTCGGCCAGACAGCACTTTTTTTCTACCTCGCGCATTTTCCCGTGCTGGCTATGCTCACCCTGTTTCTGGAGCGCGCTGGACTTGGACAGGCTTATCTTGCTGCGATCATCACGCTGGCGGCGCTCTACCCGGTTTGTTGTCTCTATCGCGCCTTGAAATGGCGTTATCCAGACAGTATCCTGCGGTTTGTTTGAAGGGCGTAAGCGCACACATCTCTTAGGGCACGTGACTATTCTTTCCTGATGTTTCTGGGACGAAGGGATAAAAATGTATGCAATTGCATTATTGCCTGCCTATTTTTTATCCCTTAGCATGATCATGTAGTGAAGCTGGATTAGTTTGACGCGTTGCTTCTGCTCTGCTTCAGGAGTGTCAATCAGAAAAATTGGAGTCAAATAATTAAGCTACTCTGACTTCAGTTATTTGTATTTTTTCTCTATATAGGAGACTGCAAAAATGAAACTTTCACTCATACTAGCTGTACTCTTAGCAGCATCTTCCCTAACTGCCTGTATGGAACCAAAACCAGGGCAGTATCCGCCAAGTGCGATGATGGAACGTGAATCTATGCCGGACAAAGCTGATGAGAAAAAATCAAAAGGCTAGAGCTAAACATATCGCTCCAATATGATGCAAATATGATGATTAAAATATTTTAACCGCCCTTTCAGGGCGGTTTTTGTTATTGGCGTCTTAATCGGGGCCAGAGTCTGATGTCGTTATGGTAACCAGATCCACGAGCACTATCTGCTTTCCCATTCCCCTATAAAAATCTTATTAAGTTATTGAAGTAATTTGTATGTTTTAGAGAATTTCTCAAAGATAGATCTTTTTTCAATTTTATGGCAAGGGGTGAAAATTGTATACAGTTGCATTATTGCCCGCCTATTTATCATCCCTTAGCATTATCTTGCAATAAAAGTGAATTGGTTTGATCTGTTGCTTCCGCAGAGTTTCAAGCGCCGATCTGCTTTGTTGGTTGTTTTTTACTTTTTGATCCGGCCAAGTGAAGTTTCATTTCGGAGACCCAATTCTGGTTAACCCTTACCACATAAAGGAGGTATCTATGCCAAAGAAGGCTGCATTCATTACCGTTCATGGAATGGGACGAACCGACCTCAACTACAACCAGGAAATCGTACAGAAACTAAAGAGACGATTAGGATCACTATCAGATAATATCTACATGGGGAAAGTTTATTACCAAGATATTCTTCAATCAAATGAAGATCGCGTCTGGCATAGTGTTGATCGCCAATTAAAATGGGATGAACTTCGGAAATTTTTACTTTTTGGCTTTGCCGACGCAACAGGTCTTGAAAGCAATAAGGACAGAAATGGTAGTGATTATTGGAAAGCACAAGTCACAATCGCGAAGGAATTGCTTAAAGCGCGAGATGCAATGGAGGGCGACGGCCCTGTAGTTTTTCTGGCGCAATCTCTTGGTTGTGAGGTAATTTCATGCTACTTCTGGGATGCCAATCAGACTACTCCTGACAAGCTGCCTACAACTGGTATCTGGCAGAATATTTCAGATGCAGCGGCGGACATAACTGGGGGAAGAAATCTTAAAGAGGAAGAAGTTGCTTTTCTTCGAGGCTCGCATTTTCGCGTATTCATTACGACAGGCTGCAATATCCCTATCTTCGTTGCCGCGCATGCAAAGGATGACATCCTTCCCATCCACCCAAATAATAGCTTTGAATGGCATAACTATTATGACAAAGATGATGTCCTGGGTTGGCCATTAGCTGTACTTTCTGATCAGTATGGAAAAGTAGTTGTTGATCACCCCATTAACGTAGGAGGAGGGATGATGGGTTGGCTCTTAAAGAGTTGGAATCCACTATCTCATACCCAATACTGGGTAGATGACGGAGTACTCGATCCGTTAGAACAGAAACTGCGTACTCTACTTTCCTAAACATAGAACTAACCCATTATCAGGAGATACTTTTGGGGGAGCTACACAGTTAGGTGAAGAGGCACCGCACAACGAACTCATTCCATTTCCAAATCAAACATGACACAAAAACGAATCGCAGGCAGTATAAATAATACGGCAAAAAGAAGTTGGCAAAGTCAGGTTTGATTTAGAAATGAAATAATGTGCCACAGCAGCTCATTATTCAGACCTTCTTTAGCATTTTTCACTACTAGGAATTCATATGGTCAGCCGAACATCTGAAACGCTTTCACCGGTTTTGTATTTACCGCATGGTGGTGGGCCATTGCCCATTCTAGGTGATAAAACACATGAGAAGATGGTTTCTTTTCTGACAGAGATCGTAAGCAAGCTGGGTGAGCCGTCAGCGATTTTAGTCATTAGTGCCCACTGGGAGGAAGATATAGCGACAATAACAAGTGGCAGTCATCCTGGAATAATCTACGATTACTACGGATTTCCTGCTGAAGCTTATCAAATTCAATACGCTGCAGCTGGTCACCCACAGTTAGCTAAAAAAGTGTTTGAACTGATAGCAGCAAATGGCATTCCAGTAAGACTTGATGAACAGCGAGGTTTTGATCATGGTTTATTTGTGCCGCTCAAGCTGATGTATCCGAATGCGCAGATACCCTGCATCGAGTTATCGCTGCTCAAGAATTTAGACCCTGGAAAGCATATTGCTCTAGGAAAAGCCATCACGTCTTTACGAAAGAAAAACATCTTGATTATCGGCTCAGGTATGTCGTTTCATAATTTAAAAGCATTTTTCTCGCGAGAAATTGATGGCAGCAAAGAAAACAATGAATTTGATAGCTGGCTAATCGAAACGTGCACCGGCCAGATTCTTTCACCTGAAGAGCGTGAACAGCGATTGATTGAGTGGGAAAAAGCGCCGTCTGCTCGATTTTGTCACCCAAGAGAAGATCATTTATTGCCGTTACATGTTTGCTACGGTGTCGCCTGTGCCGACACGCCGATAGCCGAAGTGGTTTTTAATCAGGAAATCATGGGCAAAAGGGTTACGAGCTTACTGTGGCAATAGAATGGGTAACCTTACAACTATCCAGAAGAGGGTAAAGTAACATGCTGCTGAATCGAGAAAGAGAGAGCCGCAGACAGTATAAATAATATGGAATACGGCAAGGACAAACCGACTAAGTCAAGTTTGATTTAGAAATGGAATTGCACCCTATCCCTTCTCGCTGATATCACTTCCATATTTGCCGTCCAATCTCTCAGATTTTCATTTTAAGACGAACTGCCCGGTCAAAAATACGGCCACCCAGCAGCCATCTTGATACTACCGCAATTTTAGAATCTGCAGGTAGTTCATGCCGCATAGGAGGAAAGGATGCGGTAGCTGCATTGAGTACAGCTTTCGCGATAATTTCCGGTCCGGGTGCTTGGGGTTCACCAGCCAGCAGCCGAGGGAGCGCGGTAAGCAACTTCTGATAAACGGACGGATGGGCAACTGTTTTGAGCAATTCAAACTCCTTTGCAGCAAATTCAGTTTTGATCAGGCCTGGGGCAATGAGCACCACGTTGATACCAAATTTCATGACTTCCCCGCGCAAGGTTTCCGATAGTGCTTCCACGGCATGCTTGGAAGCAGCATACCAGCCGAAACCTGGAATGGAGATTTTCCCCAGGATTGAGGTGATATTGATGATGCAACCGGATTTCTGCGCCCGCATATGGGGCACAACTGCCTGAATGAAACGGGCATAACCGAAAACGTTAACTTCAAATTGATGATGGGCAGCCTCCATGGAAACACATTCGATTGCACCCAACTGACCATAACCGGCGTTGTTCACGAGCAGGTCAATCCGATCTTTGCTTGCCATGGCATGGCTTACCGCCACTCGGATAGCATTGGCATCGGTTACATCTAGACAAATAGGCTCGATATTAGCCGAACGTATCTGTTCCAGGCGGTGCATGCGCCGTGCCATGGCAAATACGTAATAGCCATTCTTGGCAAGAAGTTTGGCAGTCGCTCTTCCAATACCGCTGGATGCTCCGGTAACCAATGCAACGCGTTGTGTCATGATTTAATGTAATTGTGTAAGTTATTGATAATAAATAATTATTATCCAAAAGACAATCAAAGCGCAACAAATTGTCATAGTTTGTAAATATATGAGTGATTCGTACTTCATTCGTACCTTCGTGACTTACTTTATATGATATTTTTTTCCATGAAGGCAAAATCTATCAAGGGAGTAGAAAAAAACTATCATTCATAAAATGATATGTTGTATCATATCAATGATATTAAGTAATATTGGAGTTCGATTGTATGTCTGTTCCGAATGTTTCGCATAAACCTCCCTGCCGCTTGCCCGTGACTATTCTCTCAGGCTTCCTGGGTGCAGGTAAGACCACAGTACTGAATCATATTCTCAATAATCGGCAAGGCCAACGCGTAGCGGTGATAGTGAATGATATGAGCGAAATCAATATCGATGCCTCGATGATCGAGAAAGAAATCTCGTTCAATCGCGCCGAAGAAAAATTAGTCGAAATGAGTAATGGCTGTATTTGCTGCACATTGCGCGAAGATCTCTTAATTGAGGTGCGCAAGCTCGCCTCAGAAAGAAAATTTGATTATCTGGTGATCGAGTCGACAGGCATTTCTGAGCCATTGCCGATTGCAGAAACGTTTACCTTTGAGGATGAAAATGGCGTCAGTCTATCGGATATCGCGCGGCTGGATGCCATGGTCACCGTAGTTGATGCGGTCAATTTTCTTAAAGATTTTGAAGAAGCGAAAATGCTGCAAGAGACGGGAGAGAGTCTTGGAGAGGGAGATGAGCGTAGCGTGGCTGATTTGCTGGTCGATCAGGTCGAGTTCAGCGATGTTATTCTGATCAATAAGATCGATCTGGTTAAACAAGATGCGTTAACCAAACTACAGGGTATTTTATGCAGCCTTAATACGCAAGCTGAGATCATCCCGATTGAAAATGGGCAGGTGGATTTAACCAAAGTGCTGAATACCCGTAAATTCAGTTTTGAGCGTGCCCAACAAGCGCCTGGCTGGCTCAAGGAATTACGTGGAGAACATATTCCTGAAACAGAAGAATATGGCATCAACAGCTTTGTTTACACAGCGAGAAGGCCGTTTCATCCGCAACGTTTTTACGATTTTCTTCACCAACCCTGGACAGAGGGCAAATTACTGCGCTCAAAAGGCTATTTCTGGCTGGCGACGCGACCAGACTATGTCGGGCAATGGAATCAGGCAGGAGGCATCGCGCGCTATGGTTATGGCGGAATATTCTGGAAAGCGGTGCCAAAATCACAATGGCCCCAGGATGAGGACTATCTGGCATCGATAAAGGAGCAGTGGGTAGAACCATTTGGCGATATGCGACAGGAACTGGTCTTTATCGGCCAGAATCTTGATGAACAAGCAATTCACCAATGGTTAGACGAATGTCTACTGACCGATGTCGAATTCCATGCTGGCAAAGCTTATTGGGCGACATTGCAGGACCCATTTCCTTCTTGGGAGAGAAATTGACATGCGTACGTCTACATTATCAGCCGATTTATCCGCCCACTTTTCAGTCAGGCAAAGTATAAGTGTAATAGGCCACGAACCAGAAATACTCTCGCGAATCTATGATAGCCTTATCAAAATATGCATTTTGCAGCGTGTGCTCAGCACCGATATCAAACAGTATGTCGCGTATTTACGGAAAGAACACGTTGGCTTCGAGTTGGCGCAGTCAATCAATATAGAGCACATAAGAAAACGCTTGAATGCATGGCTGCCCCAGCATCACGCACTTAATGCCTTCATTGAGGATGTAAGCTGGCTGGTTGAGATGTTTGCCTGCTTATTTGATTTGGAAAGCGTCGGCTTGCGGCTGAATATACTTACTACAACCATGTGCCCGCGTTTCCATACGGACAAAGTGCCTTGCCGCCTGATCACGACCTATGCTGGCAAAGGGACGGAATGGTTAGATAGCAAAACTATCGATCGTGTTATGCTTGCAGCTTGCAACGAATCCAAAGAAAAGGCAGAAGCATTCGCAAGACAATACCCAATTCAGAGCTTGCAGGAAGGGGATATCGCTTTGTTCAAAGGTGAGCGATGGGGAGAACAGAATAATCATGGCGTGATTCATCGTTCACCTGCGCTTGATACGAATGAAACGCGGCTGCTGCTTACTTTAGACCTTGCTTGAACCGACTATGAATACTGCTTAATCGTTTAATTAAGTCACAGGAAGTGGTGAGAAATGACCGTCGATATCGACCATATCATCAAGAAATCTCAAGAGGCATGTATATCGGCAGGGGTTAAATTAACCACCAAGCGCAAAAATGTGCTCATCGTGTTGCTGCGTTCCTCGATACCCCTATCCGCATATGAAATCGCGGAAAGATATAAAACACAGTTTAATGAATCATTGCCAGTCATGTCGGTTTACCGCATACTGGATTTTCTGATTCATGAAAAATTGGTCCACAAGCTCGAAACGACTAGTCTGTATATAGCATGCGCCCATATCGCCTGTGATCATCAGCACGAAACCCCGCAATTCCTGATTTGTGACCGCTGTCATAGCGTTAAAGAGATCGGAATCAAAAAGCATGTCATGGCGGAACTCGCGCGCAGCATTCAAAACACCGGCTTTACCCTGGCCCATCAGCAACTCGAGCTGCATGGACTTTGCGAGCGCTGTCAAGGTGATTCCATGTAATGGCCATGCCTCACAAGATTTTCATCTCTTGAACGTATGAAAGAGATGAGGTGTTATTTTGGGTTGCACTATTCTTGGGTGAATCGTATTGTGAAACAGCCAAAGATGGCAAAAGGCAAGACTTGATCCTAAGCCTGTGTCAGTATTCCCCATGGCGCAAGCATCAGCCTCAAGCTGTCGGGCAGATTCGTACAGGACTGGTCAATATTTTAAGGCATATCGCTATCCGCTCATGGTGGAATGCAAAATGTAAGAAATTCATGCCCCCAGGTTGGAATAAAAACTGGAATTCAGGATATGAATAATGCAACAGCATGTAATACAACAAAAAGATCAAGCGCTTTATATCTTTCAGGTTGGAAAAAACTCCAACTGTGGAGTTGGTTTACTCTAAACTCTAGTATTCATATCTATCTACATTTTTATATTATGATCAGAAATCCATCCTTCGATATTTTTTCTCTTATACGTGAGACTAATTTTATATCTAACAAAAATATGAGACGATGAAACGGGAAATTCATATATTTCTAATACCTTTGCTTTTGTTCCGTTAGCAATTTTTCCGATAATATACTCATCTCCCCAATTGCTCTTTGAGCTAGAAACGTATATATCTCCACCATTTTTTGATACAAGCGTAAC
Organism: Nitrosomonas sp. Nm33; assembly: GCF_900107265.1. Classification (GTDB taxonomy): domain Bacteria; phylum Pseudomonadota; class Gammaproteobacteria; order Burkholderiales; family Nitrosomonadaceae; genus Nitrosomonas. Next base: position 37,301 of record NZ_FNPJ01000018.1, read on the forward strand.
GTCTTCGCCAGTGTTTTTAACCTTGTTTTTTTGTTGGAAATATATATCAGCGAGTTTTATAGTAACCTTTTTTGGGCTATTTTCCATTGAATCTTCCCATCTTCCATTAGGAGCATATGTTGCCATGCCTGCTGTATAGGAAGTCTTTCCTGCAACTTTAATATCTTCAAGGCGATATGCAAAAACGTTCGTAGCCGCTGCACTTTGCTGATTATCAACTTGTATGGCTATATTTGTAAGCATAGTAGTTAATTCCGCCCTAGATAGCCCATCAGGAACCGCAATACGAATTAGAACCCTTTTAGTGCTAGCTAAACTTATGTCCTCTAATTTCCCGATTTGTTTATAATCATTTTCTGAGCTAGCGATAGCATTTCCAATAAATAGAGAAATTAAGAAAATAAAATAGCTAAATAGTTTCATACATTTATCCTTCTATTTGGTCTTTGATAATATATGTAAATTTGCTAATTTTTCTATAGAGAAAACCTGGGCTGGGTATCAGGTGGAAAAATTTACAGCTAACTAGAATTAGGCCTCCGAAATGACGCAATTTATGACGTCAATTATAAAAGCTAATACGCTAAGCTTCATACTATCTCCTTATTTTTTATGGTAATAGATCGATTTGGCTTTCGTGACAACAAACTTTGTTAGATCCACTTACGAGCAATTGGTAACTTCGGCTAGCTATAAGGGTGATCCTTTTACCATACTTCTACTGCTTTTGGCTGGTTGATCTTATCAACATACCTCCCTGCCGCTAAGATGCGCATAAGGCGGCAGCGTGCGCAGGCGTGGGTCATCCAGCGGGCCGCCGACGGTGAAATGATAGAGCGACTGCCACGCATGGCCTGATAAGCCGAGCATGGCGTGCAGCGCATCATCGAAATAGCAGCCGATGCCAGTGCCGCGCAGACCTGCGGCTTCCGCTTCCAGGTAGAGCACCTGACCGAGCATGCCGGCTTCATGAAACAGTTCGCGATAACGCCAGGCTCCCTCGTTTAACGCGGCTTCGAATTCAGCCAGCATACCCAGCGAAAAGCAGCTATCGGCAGCGATGTCCTGGTGACAACTGATCAAGCGCGCCGCATCTCGGGCATCGGTGGAGAATAATCGAAACAAGCCAAGATGCTGAGGTGCACCGGGCACTTCGGCCCATTCGGCATCTTCGCGTATCGCCTGGCGTAAAGCGGGAGCGACGGATTTATCCCGCAGAAGCAGGTAGACACCTGCTGCCACACCTTCGACACGATGCACGAATAGGATGAGATGCACCCGCGGTGGCCGCTGCCAAATCTCCCAAGGCGGTAGCCCGGAACGGGGTAGCAGGGCGTCGAGCAATGCGAACCACCGTTCTGCCGGCATGGTGGTCACGCCATCGAAACCGACAGCACTTCGGCGCTGGCGAATCAGTGAGCCTGCATCTTGCGAACAATCAATCGCTGCTAGAGGTGGCCACTGCGTTGACAAAGTCAACGATGAGGAAGGAGGAACAGGCCGTTCAGCAGCATGGTGCACCGTATCGATTCCCGCCCAATGGACATGTTTAGCGCTGAGACGATTGGCCTCGCCGATAAAATTCAATTCGCTAGCCAGGGCTACGGCTGTCTGAGCTGAATCCAAAAACTCAGGCATATTTCCGCAACCAATCCAGAGCGCCACATCTACCGCTTCGTTTTCATGCTCTGCAAAATCGCCCATGCGCGCGACGCCAGTTAGCGCAGTAAGCACCGCATCATGCCAGTTCTCCAGTACCTGGGCACGCCAGCCAAGCGTGGCAGCAGCATAGCTGACTGCCGCCAGGGCATGACCGCAGTCGTGTTGACAATAGCGGTAGGCGCGCAGGCCATACTTCCAGGCTTCGCGCCAATGAATAGAAGTAAGAATCAGCACGAAGCCGCCAGTCAGCATGTCACCCCAATCGGGATTGGCCTCGGCACGCCGTTCCAGGCTGTGGTCGTAGCTGACATAGTGATGCACGCCGCTCGGAAGGCCGTTGCATGCAGCGGCGAGCACATAGCACTCAGTAGGATGCAAATTTCCGCTGGAAGGATTGCAGCGCAACGCCCAGCGTGAGCCGCCGTATTCTTTCCATGCAGACAAGCCAAAACTCAGTTCCAGCAGCGTCGCCAAACCGGCCAGATTGATCACTGCCAGTATTTGCCGCCGGCCGCTGCGGACCTCGGTAAACGGAATCTGCAAGGGAGCAATCCGTAAAGGCAACTTACAGAGTTGCGTTCCTGCATAGCGGCGAAACGGATCAGGTTGATTAGCCCAGTCCAGGCCACCAGGCCCCGGTGCATAGCCATCCAAACGGTGCTTACTGGCTTCGTGATAGGCGATAATGGTTGATAATGCGTTCTTACTCATGGCTCACTAACAAAAATTATATTTCGCTGTACTTGCTAATTTCAATTTTTCGGGATTGGTTTCTATTGTTCTTCTTGCACCAAGTTTCGTTGGCGGCCGCGATCAAGCCATCTGCAAACCCAGGCCAGGCGTGCAAAATTCTGGAATGCGATAAGTATGGAGCAGTGCGTTCCAGTTAAGTCATTCCCCTAAAGCAGGGCAGCGCATTATGCAGCAGGGTGAGCGAATTGATGTGAGGCTTCCTTTAGTTGCGATTAGACATGATTAGTAATGGATTTGAAAATATTTTCGACTGTTTCCCGCTCGATGTCTCGGGTAATGAAGACGATTTTCGAGCGCCGGTCTTCACCCGGCCAGGCGGGCAATGGCACCAGCGGGTGGAGTATGTGCTGTACCCCATGCAGAACCATAGGGTGGTCATTACCTTGGATATTCAGGATACCCTTGATACGCAGGATATTGCTGCCCATACAAAACAGCAGATCCAGCAAGGTCGGGTAGATTTGTTTGATAACCGGTTGATCGGTGGTGAAGCAATATGCCCGGACATGATCATCATGGCGATTGATGTCGTGCACGTGGCTATCGTGATCATGATGATCCTCTGTATGACCCTGTTCATCATGGCGAGGCTTGTTCGCAACGTCTGCCAAATAGGCTTCTTCCCGGAGCCAGCGTTCCACATCGGGCGTTTTTTCCTGGGTTGAGAATAATCCCAAATCCAACAATTTTTCTGCTTCAATCTGACCATGTGCAACTTGCCAGCGTGAAGCGGCAGGGTTAATGACGTTCAGTCGCTGGAGCAGATCGGTTTTGTTTTGAGGTGTCACCAGATCAGCCTTGGTCAACAGCAGGCAGTCTGCAATCGCAGCTTGCTTGATCGCTTCATTATACGTGCTCAGGGTGTGGTTTCCCGTGGCCATGTCGATGGTTGCCACGATACCATCCAGCCGATAACGGCTGCTAATCTGCAGATTCGTCATCAAAGTATGGATGATAGGAGTTGGATCAGCCAGGCCGGTCGTTTCGATCAAAACGCGATGAAATTGCCGTTTTCCATTGCGCGAGAACCGCCAGGTGAGATCTTGCAGCGTTTTAACAAGATCGCTGCGAATAGTGCAACACAGGCAACCACTGCCCATCTCCATCACCACGTTGTCAGTGCTATGCACGACCAACAGGTGATCTAATGCGATTTCCCCGAATTCATTGATGATCACCAAGGTATCCGCCATCATGGATTGCTGCATGATATGGTTCAGGATTGTGGTTTTGCCACTACCTAAATAACCCGTCAGCAACGTCACAGGAATCAGCGAAGGGGTAGTGGACGTAAGTGTCATGGTAAATTATCTGGGTAGAATAAAGCCAGCTGCTACTTTAGCATACTCCAAATCACTAGAACTCATTTCATAAATCGCAGCAGTTTGCGCATCAGGATCATCGAGAAGGCGAGATGAACGAAGGCTGTGAAACGCTCATGACAGCGATCCCAACGGATCAGGGTTCGCTTATACTTGTTCATCCACGCAAATAAACGTTCGATTTTCCATCGACGCCGGTAGCGCCTGAGTGGGCGACGACCATCCTGAGTTGCCAGGCGGACACGGTTCTTTCGGTGCAAAGCCAATCAGCTCGATTCCTTGGGCTGCCAACTGCTGATCGAGCGGATCACTGTCGTAGGCACGATCCCCCACAATTTTCGCCACCGCGAAGGTGCCGTCGATGAAGCATTCCGTGAGATCGATTCCGCCTCGCTCCTCCAGATCTCTCGCCAGTTCTTCCAGTATCTTGCGTAGTACGCCCGCCTTCACCCAGCGGCTGAACCGTCGGAAGCAGGTCGAGGGAGAGGGAAATCGGTCGGAAAGATCAGCCCACGAGGCGCCTGCGCGCAATACCCAAAGTACGCCATCCATTACTGCTCGGTCGTCGTGGACTTCCGGTCTTCCTCTCCCGTCGGCACGAACCGGCGATGGCGGAATCAGCGGTGAAAGAATGGTCCATTGTTCGTCTGTCAGTCGTTCGTATCTGCTCATCCACCGGAAGTTAACATTCTTCCGTCATTGTGAACAGCGGCATTTATGAAATGAGTTCTAGAAAGATCGGATCACCTACTGCATGGACATTTGCGGCGTTTTGCCAGAAATTCCGGGATAAACTCGGTTTTTGCAGTGACGGATAGGAGCAATATCAGACACTCTAAATTGATAAGCGCAGTTGAACATGGGGTGTTACGGGATGTCATCGCTATGAATGGTTCTGAAAAATCCTTCACACTTTGTGAGGAGGGATATGTTCATTTTAGAGGACATCAGGACGGTTTGTTCGGGAAAATCAGAACAGGCGCGATTACGGAAGATGGCGGGTGGATAAACTTTAGCGGCCGTGGGCGTTAGCATAGCAATTAGTTTATGTGTGGTGGTATTGAATTCCAGCATCAAAAAATATATTTTCCGCAATTGGATGCCCGGTTACCCATCAGGCTGCGAAATGGCGGAGTGATCTGGATTATCTGGGGAAGGCGTAAAGATCAGGATCCAGGGTGCTTTCCCAATGGTGGCTGGGCAAGCATCGAATCCATAAAAATAGGTAAATGGAAGCCTTGGCACCCAAGACCAGTGCTTATAGCCGCCGATAGTTTCATGGAGAAAGATCATGAGAAGCAAACTCACTGGATACCATTGGGCACCAAAATGGTGATTCAGGGGCTTCTGGCAGAAAGAAACGGGGAGCAGCGAGTCTATGTGGTTACGGTCAACACGCCCCCTGAATATTGCTGGATACATGATCGCTGGCCTCGGTTGGTTAAATTGCCGCATCAGCGCGAAGCAACGATTAACCTATTTTCCTCAGTTGACCCTATAAAAACAGCTGCAAACGTAGTACTGTAAAGGTTTTACGGTTGGATGAAGGAGTCACCTAATGGGTGAAAAGGATTTTGAGGAAAAAGGAGTAGTCAAGGCGGTAGGT
>NZ_FNPJ01000079.1 GCF_900107265.1 Nitrosomonas sp. Nm33
GACAGTTATATTCCTGAGCCACAGCGGGCCATAGATGGTGCTTTTATCATGCCGGTGGAGGATGTATTTTCAATATCTGGACGCGGCACGGTTGTAACAGGGCGTGTGGAGCGAGGTATAATTAAAGTTGGTGACGAGATTGAGATAGTAGGTTTGAAACCAACATTGAAGACGGTGTGTACCGGTGTAGAGATGTTCAGGAAGCTACTTGATCAAGGGCAAGCTGGAGACAATGTTGGAATATTGCTGCGTGGAACTAAGCGTGAAGAGGTTGAACGTGGTCAAGTGCTGGCAAAGCCTGGGAGCATATTACCGCATACGAAATTTACAGCTGAGATATATGTTTTAAGCAAAGAGGAAGGTGGTCGGCACACGCCGTTTTTTGCTGGATATCGTCCTCAGTTTTATTTCAGGACAACTGACGTTACGGGGTCGATAGAACTGCCATCCGGTACCGAGATGGTAATGCCGGGAGATAATATTTCGGTGGCAGTAAATCTTATTGCTCCGATTGCAATGGAAGAGGGATTGCGTTTTGCAATTCGTGAAGGTGGCAGAACCGTTGGGGCAGGTGTTGTAGCTAAAATTATTGAGTAGATAAGTAGCGTTCAATTTTATTTTGTATGTTCTGAAGCTCCGTCATAAAAGTAGAGTATTGAATGTAGAGTGTTGTGTAGAAAATAGGCCAGTAGCTCAATTGGCAGAGCGTCGGTCTCCAAAACCGAAGGCTGGGGGTTCGATGCCCTCCTGGCCTGCCAAAATTTAATTTTTCTCCGAAAATAAATTAAGACAAGAGATCAATGGATTTTAATTTTTAGCGGGAAGTGGCATGCAGTGTATTCGAGCAAAGGAATGCTAATTTAACTTATTGATCTTGTTTGTTAATTTGAGAATAGAAAATTATTAGGAAGGCAAGCGGGTTATCTATCGTCAAGGATGGTGTCTGAGTGAACAAATTTAAGCTAGTGCTCGCTATATTATCGATAATAGCTGGTGTTGTGGGTTTTTACTATTTGCGCGATAGCGCAATGGTTATTCGCGTATTGCTTTTATTGCTAGGCATATTTCTAGGAATTACAATAGCTTGGTTTACTAATCAAGGCAAGCAGTTTTATGCGTTTAGCAGGGAGTCGATTGAAGAAGCAAAAAAAGTAGTCTGGCCTAGTCGAAAAGAAACAGTGCAAACTGCTGGTGTAGTCTTTGCTTTTGTTGTAGCTATGGCAGTTTTTTTGTGGTTAGTAGATACCGGATTGATGACGATCGTGAGGTATGTAATGGATCAAGAGGGTTAACTAAATGGTCCGGGTGGTAGAATGAGCAAAAAATGGTATGTGATTCATGCATATTCTGGCTTTGAAAATAGTGTCAAGCGAGCATTACAGGAACGCATTGCTCGTGCCGGCATGGAGGATCAATTTGGTCAAATACTGGTTCCTGTAGAAGAGGTTATAGAAATCAAAGGTGGCCAAAAAAATATCAGCGAAAGGAAATTTTTTCCTGGTTATGTATTGATAGAAATGGAAATGACAGACGAAACCTGGCATTTAGTTAAACATACGGCCAAGGTCAGTGGTTTCATTGGTGGTTCTCTAACAAAACCAACACCAATCAGTGAAAGAGAAGTTCAGAACATACTCGATCAAATTCAAGAGGGCGTTGAAAAACCCAAGCCAAAAATACTTTTTGAAATTGGCGAGGCTGTGCGTGTCAAAGAAGGACCATTTACAGACTTCCATGGAAACGTTGAGGATGTCAATTATGACAAAAATAAGTTAAGAGTATCCGTCTCAATTTTTGGTCGACCCACACCTATTGAATTAGATTTTGATCAAGTCGAAAAATCCTAGCTTCCGATAAAAGATAGCTGAATTTAGAAAGTAGAAGTTGTTATTGTTTCGTATCACATCGGGGAGAATGTTGTAAGCATTCGGTAGAACCCAAAAAAGGAGAATTATTTTGGCAAAAAAGATTATCGGTTATATCAAGCTGCAGATACCGGCTGGGAAAGCTAATCCAAGCCCCCCTATTGGCCCTGCTCTTGGCCAGCGCCAACTTAACATTATGGAATTTTGTAAAGCGTTTAATGCGGCTACACAAAAAATGGAGCCGGGCCTGCCTGTGCCAGTAATCATTACTGCTTATGCAGATAAAAGCTTTACATTTGTTATGAAAACGACACCTGCCTCGGTGTTGATTAAGAAGGCCGCGGGTATAAATAAAGGAAGTCCTAAGCCACACCTTGACAAAGTAGGGAAATTGAGTCGTAGTCAAGCAGAAGAAATAGCCAAACTAAAAATGCCAGATCTGACTGCAGCGAATATTGATGCTGCAGTCAGATCTATTGCTGGCAGTGCGAGAAGCATGGGCGTGGAAGTGGAGGGGCTATAAAATGGCACACGTTTCTAAACGATACGCGTTGATAGGCAAAAAGGTAGATCGCAATAAAACATACTCACTTGCAGAGGCCCTTACACTTATAAAGGAAACTGCAACTGCAAAATTTGATGAATCTGTTGATGTTGCCATCAATTTAGGGATAGATGCAAGAAAATCAGATCAAGCGGTACGCGGATCAGTTGTTTTGCCGGCAGGCACAGGTAAAGTTGTGCGAGTTGCTGTTTTTGCCCAGGGAGATAAAGCTAAAGAAGCACTTGAGGCAGGCGCAGATATTGTTGGTTTTGAGGATCTTGCGGAAAGAGTTAAAGCAGGTGAGATTAACTTTGATGTTGCTATCGCAAGTCCAGATGCGATGCGTATTGTTGGTCAATTAGGCCAAATACTAGGGCCGCGAGGGTTAATGCCCAATCCAAAAGTAGGTACGGTAACGCCAGATGTTTCAGCTGCTGTGCGGAATGCTAAAGCTGGACAAGTACAGTTTCGAGCAGATAAAGCAGGTATCGTGCATTGTACAATTGGGAGAGCCTCGTTTGAGGCTGATGCGCTTAAAAAAAATATCTTGGCGCTAGTAGATGCGCTAAATAAATCTAAACCACCTACATCCAAAGGTGTATATCTAAGGCGAATGACTCTTTCCAGTACCATGGGTGTGGGAGTTAGAGTTGATCAATCCGGTTTAGAGCATTGATTTATAGACTTTGGACTATTGACGTTTTGGGTCAGTAGGTTATCAAAGACCGTTGGGGTTTCATGTTTGTTATTTTAAATAAAATTAATCTAATTTGCAGACTTGAAACTTAATTACCAGGAATTTATCGAATAGTGCCCAACGCAGATGGCGTATCCAGAACAGGACTTATTGTTTTCTCCTGAATATAGATCGCCGCTTTTTAGTATGGAAGATATCGTGATTATTCCGATATGACTCCAGAGTTTAATGTGGAGAATGTATCTTGAGTCTTAATTTTGAACAGAAAAAGGCGATAGTTGAAGAGGTTGGCGCTCAAATAGCTGATGCGCAAGCGATTATCATAGCTGACTATCGTGGATTGGAAGTGAGTAAATTTACTCAATTACGGGCTAAAACACGTGAGAGCGGAATATATTTTCGTGTGATTAAAAATTCATTTGTACGCCGCGCAGTGAGGAATACGCCATATTCTAATCTTGCTGATCAAATGGTAGGTCCTTTGGTATATGGTATAGGTCGTGACCCGGTTGCTACTGCCAAAGTACTTCATGAGTTTGCAAAAAATAATGACAAGTTTGTTATTAAAGCTGGAGCAATGGCAGGGACAGTGCTGTCTAACAAAGAAGTTGCAGCCTTAGCAAGCTTACCAAGCAGAGATGAGTTGTTATCGAGGCTGATGGGGACGTTACAAGCACCTATAGCCAAGTTTGTGAGAACACTTAATGAAGTGCCTACCAGTTTTGTGCGTGGATTAGCTGCGATACGTGATCAGAAATGATTTATTCGGCTTTAGAAAGCAAATTTTTGTGCATTTCTAAAATTAATCAGAATTTAATTTATTGTTAGGAGAAAAAAATGGCTGTAGCCAAAGAAGAAATTTTAGATGCAATTGCTAATATGACAGTGTTAGAACTGTCTGAGCTAATCAAGAATATGGAAGAAAAGTTTGGAGTCTCCGCTGCAGCGACTGCTGCTGTTGCCATTGCTGCACCTGCTGCTGCAGCTCCGGCCGCAGAAGAGCAAACTGAATTTTCTGTCGTTCTAACCGCTGCAGGAGACAATAAAGTAAATGTAATTAAAGTAGTTCGCGCAATAACAGGACTTGGATTGAAGGAAGCGAAAGACCTGGTTGATGGTGCTCCAAAAGTAGTGAAAGAAGGAATTGCCAAAGCTGATGCGGAAGCGATTCAGAAACAACTTATTGAAGCAGGAGCTGCTTGCGAGGTTAAGTAATATTGTTGTTATGAGAGTATTGGCTGGCAGAGATAAATATGCTGCCGGCCTTTACTTTCTTTGATGATTTGATTTTTTTGTATATCTATCGTGCCGAGCATTTACTGTAGCAGTCAGTAAATGACTATTTGGATAAATACGACTATTTAATCCTTATTATTCTGCGCTTGGAGAAAATTGATGGACTATTCGTTCACAGAGAAAAAACGTATTCGAAAAAGTTTTGCTAAACGTGCCAGCGTTTTACCAATCCCTTTTCTTCTCGCAACTCAACTTGAATCGTACGCAGCCTTTTTGCAAGAGAAAGTCGCACCTAATAAACGCGCTAACCAAGGGTTGCAGGCAGCGTTTAATTCAATTTTTCCAATTGAGAGTCATTCAAAAAATGCTCGACTTGATTTTATTAGTTATTCCCTTGGAGTACCAGTATTTGATGTTAAAGAATGTCAGCAACGTGGCTTGACTTATGCATCTCCTTTACGCGCCAGAGTGCGATTAACTATTTTAGATAAAGAGATTTCTAAGCCGACAGTAAAAGAAGTTAAGGAGCAAGAAGTATACATGGGAGAGATTCCTCTCATGACAGACACTGGTTCATTTATTATTAATGGAACGGAGCGGGTAATTGTTTCTCAACTGCACCGTTCCCCAGGGGTATTTTTCGAACATGATCGTGGAAAAACGCATTCGTCAGGTAAGTTGCTTTTTTCTGCACGTATTATTCCTTATCGAGGTTCATGGCTCGATTTTGAGTTTGACCCCAAAGATTATGTGTATTTCCGCATTGATCGCCGACGCAAAATGCCAGTGACAACTTTATTGAAAGCAATGGGTTGTACCCCGGAGCAAATTCTTGCTGATTTTTTTGTATTTGATCATTTTTATTTTTCTAAAAATGAAATTTTATTTGATTTGGTGCCTGAGCGGCTACGGGGTGAGGTAGCAAGCTTTAATATTACTGATGATAAAGGTAAGGTAATTGTTCAAAAAGATAAACGTATTACAGCAAAACACGTTCGAGAATTATTGCAAATCGGTATAAAACAGATCCCAGTTCCAGAAGAGTTTTTGATTGGCAAAATATTAGCGCAAAATATTATAGATAAGGAAACTGGTGAAATTATAGCGTTAGCTAATGATGAAATAACAGAAGCTATACTTGGAAAAATAAGGCAAGCTGGAATTGAACAAATTAGTACGCTTTATGTGAATGATCTTAATTACGGTCCTTTTATTTCCCAGACATTGAGAATAGATGAAACTATTGATCAGACTGCAGCTCAAGTAGCGATTTATCGGATGATGCGCCCTGGGGAACCTCCAACTGAAGAAGCTGTCATTGCTTTGTTTAACGGGTTATTCTATTCACCTGAGCGCTATGATTTGTCTTTTGTGGGGCGCATGAAATTCAATCGCCGGGTTGGGCGCTCGGAGCTAACGGGTTCTTCTACTTTATCTAATCAAGATATTATCGATGTGATCAAGATATTGGTGGAATTACGTAATGGCCGGGGAGAGATAGATGACATCGATCATTTGGGGAATCGTCGTGTGCGTTCAGTTGGAGAATTAGCTGAGAATCAATTTAGAGCTGGATTGGCGCGAGTTGAAAGGGCGGTTAAAGAACGACTTAGTCAGGCGGAGTCAGAAAATCTTATGCCCCATGATTTAATCAATGCTAAACCAGTGTCCGCTGCGGCTCGTGAGTTTTTTGGCTCCAGTCAATTATCTCAATTCATGGATCAAACAAACCCTTTATCAGAGGTTACGCATAAGAGACGTATTTCTGCATTGGGTCCGGGTGGTTTAACACGTGAGCGAGCAGGCTTCGAAGTGCGCGATGTACATCCAACTCATTATGGACGAGTATGTCCTATTGAAACGCCGGAAGGGCCTAATATTGGTCTCATTAATTCACTGGCACTTTATGCACAAACTAATGAGTATGGATTTATTGAAACACCCTATAGAAAAGTGGTAGATGGAAAAGTTACCGATGAGATCGTTTACCTTTCTGCTATTGAAGAAAGTCAATATATGATCGCTCAAGCAAATGCAAGGCTTGATTCGGAAGGAAGATTCGTAGATGAAATCGTTTCATGTCGTCAAAAGAATGAATTCACATTGGCGCCTAAAGATCAAATCGAATATGTGGATGTTGCGCCAGCTCAGATTGTTTCCGTTGCAGCTTCATTGATTCCCTTTCTAGAGCATGATGATGCTAATCGTGCTTTGATGGGTTCTAATATGCAACGGCAAGCTGTTCCTTGTTTACGTGCGGAGAAACCGTTTGTTGGGACTGGAATTGAACGGGTTGTTGCGGTTCATTCTGGTACCGCTGTGAGAGCAGTACGTGGGGGAGTAGTCGATTACGTAGACGCAAGTCGTATCGTAGTGCGCGTACACGATATTGAAACACGAGCAGGGGAAGTGGGCGTAGATATTTATAATTTGATCAAATATACCCGTTCAAATCAGAATACAAATATTAATCAACGCCCATTAGTAAAAGTAGGTGATGTTCTAGCGCGCGACGATGTCATCGCTGATGGGGCTTCAACCGATTTGGGTGAACTTGCTTTAGGGCAGAATATGCTGGTGGCGTTTATGCCGTGGAATGGATATAACTTTGAGGATTCCATTCTTATTTCTGAGCACGTCGTATCTGATGATCGTTTTACCTCCATTCACATTGAGGAATTATCAGTAGTAAGTCGTGATACTAAGCTTGGCACAGAAGAAATTACTGCTGATATTCCCAATTTATCTGAGCGTCAACTCGCGCGCTTGGATGAATCCGGGATTGTTTATATCGGTGCTGAAGTTGAAGCAGGCGATGTATTGGTTGGTAAAGTTACTCCAAAGGGTGAAACGCAGTTAACTCCAGAAGAGAAGTTATTACGAGCGATTTTTGGTGAGAAGGCTTCTGATGTTAAAGATACTTCTTTGCGAGTACCTTCCGGTATATCCGGAACCGTAATTGATGTGCAAGTATTTACCCGAGAAGGGGTAGAGCGGGACAAGCGTTCTAAGAAAATTATCGATGATGAATTGTCTCGCTATAAAAAAGATCTGGGTGATCAGATGCGTATAGTTGAGGCAGATGCATTTGCGCGCATAGAGCGTTTACTTATTGGCAAGGCCGCAACCGGTGGTCCTAAGAAACTCGCTAAAGGGACGCTTATTACGAAAGAATATCTGGAAAGTATTGATCCTCACTATTGGCTTGATATCCGCTTGGCTGATGAGGATGCAAGCGTACAGCTAGAGCAGATAAAAGATAGCATGACACAAATGCAAAAAATGTTTGATATTGCTTTTGAGGAAAAAAGAAAAAAGCTTACGCAAGGGGATGAATTACCGCCAGGTGTCCAGAAAATGGTCAAAGTTTATGTTGCGGTCAAGAGGCGTTTGCAGCCAGGAGACAAAATGGCCGGCCGTCATGGAAATAAAGGTGTAATTTCAAGAATTGTGCCTGTAGAGGACATGCCTTATATGACCGATGGTACACCTGTTGATATCGTATTGAATCCTTTAGGCGTACCGTCGCGTATGAATGTAGGGCAGATTTTGGAGGTTCATTTGGGATGGGCGTCAAAAGGACTGGGTAAGAAGATTAATGAAATGTTGCGTGAGCAGAGAGAAATCACCGAGCTTAGAGCATTTCTCGATAAAATCTATAATAACAGCGGTAAGAGGGAAGAAATTGCTTCTTTAAATGACGAAGAAGTACTAGAGCTCGCAAATAATTTAGTTGATGGCGTACCCTTTGCTACGCCTGTTTTTGACGGTGCTACAGAAACCGAAATAAAGGATATGCTTGAATTAGCTGGTCTGCCAAGATCGGGACAAGTTACACTTTATGATGGTAGAACGGGTGCTGCCTTCGATCGATCTGTTACTGTAGGCTATATGCATGTGCTTAAGCTGCATCACTTGGTTGATGACAAAATGCATGCTCGTTCTACAGGTCCCTATAGCCTGGTAACGCAGCAACCTCTTGGTGGTAAAGCTCAATTTGGTGGTCAACGTTTTGGTGAAATGGAGGTGTGGGCGCTAGAAGCATATGGAGCTGCCTATACTTTACAGGAAATGTTGACCGTTAAGTCGGATGATGTGAATGGACGTACCAAAGTATATGAAAGCATTGTCAAGGGCGATCACAAAATAGATGCGGGAATGCCAGAATCATTTAATGTATTAGTAAAAGAGATTCGATCTCTGGGGTTGGACGTTGATTTGGAACAACATTGAAATCTTAGTTGAAGATGTTTTATGCCGACCTATAGATTATTAGGAGTGACAGATGAAAGCGCTGCTTGATTTATTTAAACAAGTTACTCAGAAAGAAGAGTTTGATGCAATTAAAATTGGTCTTTCCTCTCCAGAAAAAATACGTTCTTGGTCATATGGTGAAGTAAAAAAACCTGAAACGATAAACTATCGTACCTTTAAACCAGAAAGGGATGGATTATTCTGCGCCAAGATTTTTGGTCCAGTAAAAGACTACGAATGTTTGTGTGGAAAATATAAACGGTTAAAACATCGTGGCGTGATTTGCGAAAAATGTGGAGTAGAAGTGACCTTATCTAAGGTTCGGCGCGAGCGGATGGGGCATATTGAATTAGCATCTCCCGTAGCGCATATCTGGTTTCTGAAGTCATTACCTTCTCGTTTGGGATTGGTATTAGACATGACATTGCGGGACATTGAGCGTGTGCTCTATTTTGAAGGTTATGTAGTAACTGAGCCAGGCATGACACCGCTTGTTCGCGGGCAGTTGTTGACCGAAGACGACTACCTCAATAGAACAGAAGAATATGGAGATGATTTTTCTGCAGGTATTGGTGCAGAAGGTATACGAGATCTATTGAATAAAATGGATATCGTTACAGAAATTGATTCTCTCCGTCGTGAAATGCAGAGTACAGGATCTGAAACTAAGATAAAAAAAATAGCTAAACGGTTAAAAGTACTTGAAGCATTTAATAAATCAGGTATGAAACCAGAATGGATGGTGTTAACGGTATTACCGGTACTGCCACCAGAATTGAGACCGCTTGTGCCATTGGATGGAGGGCGTTTCGCAACCTCTGATTTAAATGATTTATACCGTCGTGTGATTAACCGGAATAATCGGTTGAAACGTTTGCTCGAGCTTCGAGCGCCAGAAATCATCGTACGTAATGAAAAGCGTATGTTACAAGAGTCAGTCGACTCACTTCTTGATAATGGGCGTCGTGGCAAAGCTATGACAGGAGCCAATAAACGGCCATTAAAGTCACTTGCGGATATGATTAAAGGCAAAGGAGGGCGATTCCGCCAGAATCTGCTGGGTAAGCGCGTCGATTATTCTGGACGATCAGTTATTGTGGTGGGTCCTCAGTTGAAGTTGCATCAATGTGGCTTACCGAAAAAAATGGCTCTTGAATTGTTCAAGCCATTTATTTTCAACAAGCTGGAAACTATGGGTATTGCTAGTACCATTAAAGCAGCTAAGCGAGAGGTAGAAAGTGAGAGTCCAGTAGTGTGGGATATACTGGAGGAAGTTATCCGTGAGCATCCGGTAATGTTAAATCGAGCGCCAACGCTACACCGGTTGGGTATTCAGGCATTTGAGCCGGTGTTAATTGAAGGAAAGGCGATTCAGCTACATCCTCTTGTTTGTGCTTCCTTTAATGCGGATTTTGATGGAGACCAGATGGCTGTACATATTCCATTATCTCTTGAGGCGCAAATGGAATGTCGTACCTTGATGATGTCAACTAATAACATTTTGTCTCCCGCTAACGGTGATCCTATTATCGTACCCTCGCAAGACATCGTGCTCGGGTTGTACTATATGACCAGGGAAAAGATCAATGCGCGGGGTGAGGGTATGCTTTTCCTGGATGTCGCGGAAGTGTTACGCGCGTATGAAAATCACGTAGTTGAGCTTAATGCCAAAATAGTAGTAAGAATAAAGGAAGCCGAAAAGAGGAAGGAAGAAGGCAAACCAGTAGAAAAAATAACACGTTATGAAACGACTGTAGGTCGTGCGTTATTATCGGAAATCTTACCAGATGGACTTCCTTTTTCTCTGATCAATAAGGTGCTCAAGAAAAAGGAAATTTCAAAGCTGATCAATGCGAGCTTTCGTTTATGCGGATTACGTGAAGCAGTTATTTTTGCAGATAAGCTCATGTATTCGGGTTTTTCCTATGCAACGCGAGGTGGCATCTCTATTTGTGCGGATGATTTGCTTACACCTGTTCAGAAAAATGACATCATAAAAACTGCGGAGAAGGAAGTACAGGAAATAGCAGCTCAATATACTTCAGGCTTAGTGACCCAGGGCGAGCGCTATAACAAAGTAGTGGATATCTGGGGGCGCGCTGGCGATCAGGTTGCTAAAGCGATGATGGATCAATTAAGTGTTGAACCTGTATATGATCCATTAACAGGAAAGATGAGGCAAGGCGAGAATGGTAATCCTGTAATGCAGGAATCATTCAATTCAATTTACATGATGGCCGATTCAGGTGCGCGCGGTTCAGCAGCGCAGATTCGTCAACTTTCGGGCATGCGTGGATTGATGGCTAAGCCTGACGGTTCTATCATTGAGACGCCTATTACAGCTAATTTTCGTGAAGGGCTGAATGTACTGCAATATTTTATTTCCACCCATGGCGCGCGTAAGGGACTTGCTGATACAGCATTAAAAACAGCTAATTCTGGCTATCTTACTCGTCGTTTGGTGGATGTTACACAGGATTTAGTTATTACCGAAGAGGACTGCGGCACAGATGACGGTGTTGTAATGAAAGCACTGATTGAAGGTGGTGAGGTTATTGAGGCGTTACGAGAACGAATGCTTGGCCGAGTAACCGCGCAAGACGTAGTTAATCCAGAAAACCAGGAGATTATTTATCCTGCAGGCATTTTACTTGATGAAGACGCTGTTGAAAAAATTGAATCATATGGGATTGATGAAGTTAAAGTGCGTACTCCGCTTACGTGTGCAACACGGTATGGGCTATGCGTTATGTGTTATGGACGCGATTTAGGCCGGGGGACAGCAGTAAATGTTGGTGAGGCAGTAGGTGTCATTGCTGCGCAATCCATTGGCGAACCTGGGACACAGTTGACCATGCGAACATTCCATATTGGGGGGGCTGCTTCTAGAACAGTAGTGGTGAGTCAGGTTGAGAGTAAATCGAATGGTGTGATTCATTATTCTCCTACGATGCGATATGTAAAAAACGCTCGCGGCGAATTGATAGCCATCTCTCGCAGTGGAGAAGTAGCCGTGTATGATGAAAACGGGCGTGAGCGTGAACGCCATAAAGTGCCTTATGGCGCAACATTGCTAGTGCATGATGGTGAAGTAGTAAAAGTGGGCAAAGTGTTGACAACATGGGATCCCCATACGCGTCCTATCATCGCAGAATATAGTGGTAAGGTGCGCTTTGAGAATGTTGAAGAAGGTGTAACAGTAGCAAAACAAATTGATGATATAACAGGCTTATCCACACTCGTTGTAATAGATCCAAAGCGTCGTGGTGCTACACAAACTAAGGGGCTGCGTCCATTGGTTAAATTTTTGGATGAAGAAGAAAGAGAGATTAAGATCGCGGGTAGTGAATTGCCAGTTAGTATCACTTTTCAAATTGGATCTATCATTTCTGTCCGTGATGGGCAGCAGGTTAGTGTTGGGGAGGTATTAGCTCGTATTCCGCAGGAAACTTCAAAAACACGTGATATTACGGGTGGTTTGCCGCGTGTGGCTGAATTATTTGAAGCTAGATCACCTAAGGATGCAGGCTTATTAGCGGAAGTTACCGGAACGGTATCTTTTGGTAAAGATACTAAAGGAAAGCAACGTCTCATCATTACCGATCTCGATAATATTGCACATGAATATCTAATTCCAAAGGATAAGCATGTTATGGCTCATGATGGCCAGGTCGTAAATAAAGGTGAGACAATTGTTGATGGACCTGCTGAGCCACAAGATATATTACGTCTTCAGGGAGTGGAGGCATTAGCACGGTATATTACTGACGAAGTACAAGATGTTTACCGTCTACAGGGTGTAAAGATAAATGATAAACATATTGAAGTGATCGTCCGTCAGATGTTGCGTCGTGTACAAATCATTGATGCAGGCGATTCATCTTTCATTCCTGGTGAACAAGTAGAACGTGCAGATGTGCTAGCGGAGAATGAGAGACTGCTTGCTGAAAATAAAATTTCTGCAACATACGAATATATGTTACTTGGCATTACTAAAGCATCGCTCTCAACCGACTCGTTTATCTCTGCTGCTTCCTTCCAAGAGACAACCCGTGTTCTTACAGAGGCGGCAATTATGGGAAAAAGAGACGATCTGCGCGGATTAAAAGAAAATGTTATTGTAGGAAGATTAATTCCTGCGGGAACAGGGCTATCGTTTCACAATATCCGTAAAAAGCAAAGGCTGCAATCAATTGCTGGTATAAGCACTAATTTACCTGAAAAAGTTGCAGAAGAAACAGAGAGTGAATCTATAGTTGTTAATAATGACCTTTCCTTAAAATAGCATTTAATCAGAGATATTGACTTTTATGTGTATTCAGCAAGGAAATAGTCGATTTTAGATGTGCGTATGCAAACTGGTAAATTAATTCATCATCAATAACAAAATGCTGATCGTGTCTTCCAAAGTATGAAATTTATTCTTAATTAGTATTACACAAGAAGAATAATTCATATCTCAAAATCCTTGACATAGTTATGGTTAAGAAAGTAGGCTTGGAGGTTGCGAACAAAGAAGAAAGAAGTATTAGTTAGTATTGGTTTTATGCTCAAGCTATCGGGAGGGATGGATAGTTATTTTTTAGATGAGCATGAATGGGATAACAACATACATAAGATAAGAAGGAGAGAGGAATGAATGCCAGAAAATGGCTGAAGGGGCTAGCAATAGCCTGTGGGGTAATGTTTGCTGGGGTATTGCATGCGAACCTATCGACAGTACCGGATGAGACGTACAAGGC
>NZ_FNPJ01000144.1 GCF_900107265.1 Nitrosomonas sp. Nm33
TGGCATATTTTGCAAGCCATGGCATACAACCTGAAAAGACTACCAAAATTGTATGTCGATAGCCTATTTTCACGACTCTCACAGGAGAAATGTGCTTTTTGAACAAATAAAATGCGCTAAAGCGATCATTTCCAGGAAGAATTAGAAGTGATTCGCAAAAATATTGTCCAGTTCTTTATGAAAAATATGAAATTACAGACTTCCCTCAGAAAATAGGGACTTTTGCAAAGGTCTCTGGGATTCTGTAGCGGTATGGCGCCGGGTCAAATGCCGGGTATGGGCGGAAAAGGGGGAGAAAAAGGGGGTATGCGGAAATCCTTGCCCCGCATGGCACTCCACCAATTTCACCACCTTTTCCGCTTTTCCCTGGCAGACCGGGCGGAAATGTCGAGAGTTTTTCTCGCGGCCCACATGCAGTTCGCATCCCGTCGCTGCATTTTTTCATATGTGACGGGTGTAAGGTGGAAAAGGTGGTGAAGGTGGTAAAAATAACGGAAAATGATACCCCGCATGGTTCTTGGCACACCGGGAATTCACCACCTTTCACCGCCTTCTCCTCCTTTTTACGGGCGCATACTCCGCAGTAGATGCACACGCCTCATTGCTACATCGATGCTGCAACCTAAAAACCCATGCCAACATTCAAAGCTGCGGTGAGGCGTCATTTTTGTGGATGGGTCGCCAGCGGATATAATCGGGAAGGAAGATAGCAAATCAACCGATACTCCATCAATCATTTGGTTAAAAAGATGATTAATATATAAATCTGCCCAGATTCAGCAATCAAAGTTCTCTATACAATAAATAGTCATATATGGATTACTCGATTATAAATTTTAAAACAATTTACACGAAGGACGAGGTTATAGCGTGGTTAATTGGCTTAGGTGTAAGAAATCTCAGGGTTGTTTACAGAGAGGTTGATTGAAATAATGTTGGAGTATTTCATAAGGAGTTGAGTTATTCAAACTTTTATGTGGTTTGACAGTGTTATAAAAGTTAATAAAGCGGCCGAGTTGAATTTGCCGGTCGATGGAGTCTTTAAAGTTGGTCTTGTCATGCCACATCTGCATCAAGGTGCGGATAACACGTTCAGCTTTGCCGTTGGTTTGGGGTCGATTGACTTGAGTGAATTTCTGGCCGATGCCGTGCGCTTTGCAGATTTTAACAAAAGCATGACTGTCAGTGCCTTTATATTCTTTGCCATTATCAGAATAAGCATAATCAATCTGGTAAGGGCATTGGGCGATGACGGTTTCGGTGAGGAACCAGGCGGCGCTATTCCGGGTTTTATCGGGCAAGATGGCTGCATAGAGTTCTCGAGAGAAGTCGTCAATTGCGACAAACAGGTATTCCCTGGGTTGGGTAGGTGATTGGCCTTTGAGCAAAGGTAAGCGTTTAGTATCGAAATGCACGAGTTCGCCGGGATAAGACTTGTTATAACGCTTTGCCTCGCGTTTCAAGCGCTCCTGGATGGACTGCTCGACTTTGGCTAAGCGTTTGAGACCGTATTGGATTGTTTTAAAACGTTGATTGGTACTGTCGCGGGGAACAAACTCCTTGAGCCTTGCCCGTTTGAGAACGGCGTAGACCGTAGGCCTTGAGACTCGAAAGCGTTCGGCAAGTTGGGACACTTTCCAGCAGCCAGTTTGGTAGAGCTGCCACAGCTCCTGACGGTCAAGTGGCGTAAGTCTTATATGTTTGTGCATGTTCATTTACAGTATTCTCCAGAATACTGTAAACAACGCTAGAAATTCTTACAGCTTAGGCGACGTTTACATTAGGCCTGAAGATGATGCCACTCCTGAAGAAATAGATGCAATTCCTGCCTTCGATTTGGAAGAGTATCTCCAAGGTGAATACGATAATTTAGTAACTGAATATAAATGGGCTAAACTTCAAAATTCATCAGATGAAATCTTGGCTGAAAAACTTGCAAAAGCCGATCAATGGAAGGAACTAATAGTCAAGGCAAGAAGATGTACGTGTTATTTTGAAGATGAGATCGCTAAGGGTGAAGAATCTGCGATAACAATCTATCCGTTGGATAATATATTTGAGCCCTATTACACTCAAATCAGCATTAAGCAGTGGTGGGATCGGGTCAAATCAGAAAATCAAGATTTATCCAACTTTGATCTCAAATCATCTGCTGATAGCCAATCGGGCGAATCTCAGGAAGAAAATGATGAAAAAGGAAAATTGAGTCCAACAGTAGCAAACAATTTATATACCACCTTCACTTTTCTGGTTGAACTATATGCCGAAACAGCTCAAAAATATAAAACAAAAAATGGACCAAATGCTAAAAACATAGCAGATCGCATAGAAGAATCTGCTAAGAAGGCAAATAATGGCCATTTATTATCCGGTCAAAGTTCTGAAAATATTGATATGTGTTGTCAAATATGGAGTCCATATGATTAAGCTGCGAGTTGATTTGCATAGTATCGCTGTGTAAATTCTGCTGGCGATAGGTAACCTA
>NZ_FNPJ01000092.1 GCF_900107265.1 Nitrosomonas sp. Nm33
CGATTGGTGCCCTGATTGGAAAGTTACTGGTAACCATCGGCCTGTTTGAAGCCAACATCAATGCTGATGTGTTTCATGGATGGGCGATGCAGGACCTGTTGCCTAAATTGCCACTACATTCCATCGTTGTGATGGACAATGCCACCTTCCATAAGAGACAAGACACACGGGATGCCATACATAACGCCGGGCATACCCTTGAATATCTTCCCGCTTATTCTCCTGATCTCAATCCCATCGAACACAAATGGGCACAGGCCAAGGCGCTCCGTAGACAACAAAACCAAACCGTCGATACGCTCTTCAAATCCTATGCATTCTGAATCATTCTTAACTGGTTAGGCTATATGTAGCTACGCTAAAACTCAGTTTTAGCAAAACTGAGTTTTCTTTTCACAACCTTTGATGTTTCAGTTATCAGGCCCGACTATTGCCACATTCGTTTGCATAAAACTTTGAAGCAATGAACGCTTGTGGAGTCTACCTGATTATAAATCTACACAAGTTCTCCTGGCTCTTTGCATTTTGGGGTGATCAATTCTTCTTTGCTCCAAAATATCTCTTATTTCATTTCCAAATCAAACATGATGCGAAGGTGAGCTGCAGACAGTATAAATAGGACGGCAAAGAGAAGCCGACAAAATCAGGTTTGATTTAGATATGGAATTAGCTGAAAGGCAAAAATACACCTAACTTCAGTCAAAACAATATTTGATCAACTGTCGATAAAGTTGATTTCTACGTGTTTGCACGTATTTTTTTATTTATATATTTCAATAATCTATTAAAGAACCATTAGAGTTTAATAAAAATATCTATTACTCCTATCACTTATCTTAGGTTCAATCAAGAGTCTTTCGCAGAAAGACGTTCAATAACCATAAGGAGATCAAATCATGAAAATAATTATGACTATATCCTATCTATTAGCCCTTATACTTGTTGCGGGAAGCGCTTATAGCGCCGACTTTCTCGAATTTAGGGCCAAGCTTACGGGAGACCAGGAGGTCCCACCTGTGGTGAACCAAATACGAGCAAGAGCGCTGTTTGAGGTTAATCCAGACCGCACAATGATGGATTTCGAGCTTAAGGCTATAAACAATGGTGCTCCGGTCGGTTTACTCGGGCAGGCAGGAGCACATATCCATTGTGGGGCTGTAGGCCAGAATGGGCCGATAGTGGCCTTTCTCTCGGGTGTTATTACCGGCGGGGTCGATGGCATGTTTAAAATTAAAGCAACACTCACCGACGCTAATATTGTCAAAAATACGTGCATGGACACCATTCAACAAAGCATAACAACCTTAAAGGAACTGGTCGATGCGATGCTCGCTGGGAAGACTTATACGAATATCCACAGCAACGCTCATCCTGCTGGCGAAACACGAGGACAAATAGTCGAGGACATCATCTTAAGATGAATAGTATTGGATGATTAACAAATCATCATTAAGATGAACAGGCGGGGGCAGCGTGAGCTTTATCAGCTATCTATCGTTGTCACCGCCATTGGTTGCCAAAGCTGCATCAAATTTTTGTTGGCAAAAATTTCCATCAAGCCGAGATCAAAATCTAGAATCGATTAAATCCGATTGCAGCCAGACCCGTCATATTCGGTAATCTGGTTTGTTTCAGTGCAAGATAGCCGCAAAAATCGTTTGCATGCCAGAAATGCACTGAGAATATCCTCTCTACCTGATAATCTTCTGAAATCTAGCTCAGTTAAAGCAGGAATTAAACCTTTTCATAACAAGTCGATTGCGATCTTATGCAGATGGAACTACCGAGCGGAGGTCTCGATGATGAAAGTTTTTCGCAATGACCCATGATACAGTAAGACGGGGACGACGCGTATGGCCTGGCCTGCCTTATCCTTTTGGTGCAACCTGGGATGGCTCGGGCACCAATTTCGCCTTATTTTCTGCATACGCCGAGAAGGTGGAACTGTGTCTATTCGATGAGATGGGGAAGCATGAGGTTGAAAGGATAGCATTGCCCGAATACACTCATGAAGTATGGCATGGCTATCTTCCCGACGTCCATCTTGGCCAGTTATACGGTTATAGAGTGTACGGTCCCTATAACCCTGAGCAGGGTTTTCGTTTCAATCACCATAAGCTGCTTCTTGATCCCTATGCCAAGGCGTTACGGGGTCGGCTTCGTTGGGATGATGCCTTGTATGGCTATACCATCGGTGATCCACGCGCGGATTTATCTTTCGATACACGCGACAGCGCGCCATTCATACCAAAATGCCAGGTCATTGATCCTGCTTTTACCTGGGGAGGTAAACCTCCACCTGCTATACCATGGGATCGAACCATCATCTACGAGCTTCATGTGCGCGGTTTTTCCATGCGGCACCCGGATCTACCTAAACATATACGCGGTAGTTTCGAAGGGTTATCGTCGGCGGTTATAGTGGATTACCTCAAGAACCTGGCTGTGACTACAGTAGAGCTCATGCCGATCCAGGCCTTCTTTCATGATCGACATTTAGTAGAACGCGGGTTGAGTAACTATTGGGGCTACAACCCCATCGGCTTTTTTGCCGTTCACGCCGACTATCTATGCTAGGAGAGTGGACAATAAAAGCTACTACGATCTCGTGGAAAACCAGCCGTCGCTACTACAACGATTTTACCGGTACTGGCAATACGTTGGAGCCGCGTTATCCACACGTTCTCAGGATGGTCTCGGCAGCGCGTTAAAAGGAAGTCAGAAATTTTGTGCTCGTTGCACTCTTCTGCACAAGGATAGGATTTCTTCGAATCTAATTGATTCCAAAATGCTTCCTACTTTACTTTCCATTTCTAAGTTGATCTTTTCTTTTGATTCTGATGTGACTAAAAATCAAAAATGTATCTGAATTTTTGCTATATGGCATAGCTTGAATCAAAAATAAAAATTTTGATCATTTGTAAATAAGAATTGTTCTTACGTGTTTACACGTATTTTTTTAGTCAAAATATTGTAATAATCTATTAACATATTAGAGTTAAATTAAAAAAACGTTTATTTTTTTCCTATATTTCATGGTCCTGGTGGGTGTGGTTACAATTGCAAACCAACCAGGTATCTATGAGGGGTGCGCAGCCTTATGGGCCTGGCCTGTTCGCTCCGTACTCCTTATCTTCAATAATGGAGGACAAAAACATGGCTAAACAGACACGCACTTCTATTAAACAGCAAAGTGATCCCGACATTACTTGGCGAGGGACTCTCAGCCTTGAGCAGCGCGAAGCGATGATTCGCGAGGCTGCTTATTATCACTACGCGGAGCGTGGCTACGCTTCCGGGCATGAGCTTGATGATTGGCTTGCGGCCGAAGCCGAGCTTGAGCACAGAATGCCCGAGCTGGAGGAACTACCACCGGATAGGGAGATTCAAGAGAGCGGCATTCATGGGCCAGCGAAGGATGACAAATTGAAGCGAATGGTCAAACAGCATCCGCATAAGGCCATTCCCCAGGTCGAAAGTGTTGAGCCGGAAAAAGCACCGTTCAAGGAATGACATTGGAAGCAGCAGGGTGCTTGTTTGCTGTGCCATGAATCAGCATAGTAGGCTGAAATAGCTTGGCTGTATATCATTCACCCAGCGCTTGCTCATCAACATCTGATGAGCAATAAGTATTGTCGCTACTTCTGATCTACTTCTATCAGATGTCAATTTATGAATTGTGCGGCGTAGTGTTTCGCAGTGAGCTTCTCTCCAGTGGCATTCTCGATCAAGTCGTTCCACAAAAGAGTGTGACCAGGCTTGAAGACGTTCTCGATGAGCCAGCTTCCGACCTTAGTGCGACCGACATAAGCCTCACGATGAGGGTTGTCCGATTTCAGTATTTCGCGACAGATATAGGCATGCAGTTGCGATGCGAGCAGCTCGCCTAGCAGGTAGTTATGGTAGTAAGCCGGGTAGAGGGCAACGTGGATTTTGGAAGCCCAGTCAGGTTTATCGCGCCCTGCAGGCTTGCGCAGCATTTGGTAATTTTCTACCAACTGCCACCAGAGGGTATTGAGATCTTGATCGCAGTTTTCGTATAGGGCCTTCTCAAAGCGATACATGACTTGTGCCCAGCGACTGAACACGAGTTGCTCGAGGCGGAGGGACTGGAATAGGATATCCGCTATCTGCTCTATCTTATCGGCCGATATACCTGCGACTTGTTCAAGCCAGGCGGGATTGCTCGCGAGTCGTCCGAAGAGCATGGCGATAGCTTCGGTCGTAAATATATGTGCGGCTTCTCGCAGCACCCAGGGGAGGCGGCGGTCGATGTACTTGTCATACACTGCATGGCCGTACTCATGCAGCATAGTGTCCATCCAGTTGTAGGTTGGCTTGATATTGCACACAACGCGCACATCACCTTCGCGATCGATGTCGGTGCAGTAGGCATGCTGATACTTTCCTTCTTTCTCAAATAGGTCGCTGCGTTCGAGCAGATCGTCGATCGGCATGTTGAGACTGGCGAAATACTGCTTCGTCAGGGAGATGATATCCTTGTCCTGGTAGAATTCATCAAGGTCGATATTGTAGATCATTGGCGCTTCTTGGAAGAAACGACTCTGATAATGCCAGGGCATTAGATCCTCTACCGATATATTGTACCGCTTGGCCAGCTTGGCATCGATGTCGGATTTCAGCTCGGTAAATGCCGGTGTGGTTAGTTTGTCGAGCTCGTCAAACAGCGCCTCGATCTGCATGGGGTCCTGGTCACTCAGCTGCAGCTTCATGGCATGATAGTTGGCGAAGCCGAGTTCGTGTGCCGCCTCGTTGCGCATACGTACCAGCCGCAGGATATCGTCGGCGACGACGCTGCCGATTTCCTTGCTTGCCGTCCATGCCGTTTCGAGTTCCACACTATTGGTGGAGGTGTGAAGAATCTCGTCGATCTCATTGTCGGTAAGTTTCTTGTCGTTCACTTCTGCGCGAAAAGTCGAGAATTTCTTTTCATTCTCATTTTGCAAGCGAATCATTTGCTCAAGCTTACTTTCATCAAGCTGCTTTTCGAGATATGAGAGATACAGCACCTCGAGCTGCCGCCGCAGCATCGGATCCGAAATGGTATTCGCTGCACGAATTCGCTTGAGCGTCGCGAAATCTTCCTTACTGGCAAGTATCTTAGTCAGCTGTATTTCCAGATCTGCTGCACGACGATAATCCTCTTCCTTTCCCGAGATCGTAGCATTGAAATATGCCAGTATCGCCTGTTTATGCAAGGGAATGACCTTTGCTTCGAATTTCTTTACAAATGTTTTGAATTCTTCCGTCATGTGATCTATCTCCGATGTTGCGCAGGATGAGAACAGACCCAGAAATGCTATAACCGACAGAATGACACGCAAATGATCCTGAAAAGCTTTCTGGCAAATATTCTACCTCCGACTGCGCTTGATCTATAATTTACCACATCCTCTTGCTAATTCTGAGTAACCTAGGTGATTCCCTGCTTTCGCTGGGATGAGTAAGCACTGACTGGAAATCTTGGTTAGGAAAAAAGTAAAAATTGGTTTGTCTTAAAGACATTGTCCTCAGGCTGTGCCATCATTACTTTATGACGAAACTGATACAAACACTAGGAATTGCTTCTTGTCTGGGCGGACCGATGCGCACCTGCGGCTACGCGGCAGAACTGCTGCGTGACGAGTTTGCGCGGCAACCAGCAGTACCCACCAGCCTGCAACTGCAATGGCATATACTGTACCCCGAAAAGACGGGCTCAAAAGAGGTCAGATTAGCCCATCTCTACCAAAAAACGAGTCAATTTACCCGCTACTGGACTGAAAGCCGACGCCATTTTCTGGTGATCGGCGGTGATCATTCCTGTGCACTTGGTACCTGGTCTGGCGTGCTGCAGGGATTGCCGCACAGCAACGAATTTGGCTTAATCTGGCTTGATGCACACATGGATGCGCATACTTTTGCCACTACGCCTTCCGGCAATATACACGGCATGCCTGTTGCCGCACTGCTAGGCAAAGCGGATGAACGGTTGGGCGCAATTTATCCAGCTTGTCGCTTTATTCAGCCAGAAAATCTGCTGCTGATCGGTGTCCGCAGTTATGAAACGGAGGAATACGCTCTTTTAAAACAGACAAACGTCAAGATTGTGTTTGCTGATCAAATCAGCGATTTCTCCCAGACACTACTTGCGGCCATCGAGCAATTAAGCAGAACCTGCGGCATGATAGGGATCAGCCTCGACTTGGATTTCATTGATCCTGAAGATGCGCCTGGCGTAGAGACGCCAGTGCCGGGCGGAATTAAAGCCATAGCCCTCCTGACAGCGCTTACCTTGGTGAAGCGCCATGCCAACCTTTGCGGTCTGGAGATCAGTGAGTTTAATCCGGAAAACGATCGGCACGCTAAAACACTGCAACTGATGAAAACGATTGTTGAAACATTCTATGCGGCTTAGCAATCAGTTTCTCTTTCCTTGGGGAAAAGGCGATAAAACACTGAACAAATCTTTAGGATCACGCACTTCGGGCAGCAAAGCTATCTCACTGCCTAATTGATACTCTAAAGCCAGTTCATACACTAAGCGCAGCGTTGCGAAATCTTCCAACGCAAAGCCAACCGAATCGAATACGGTAATTTCAGTAGCGTTTTCCCTGCCTCGCTTACGTTTAGTGACGAGTTCCCATAATTCGGCATAAATATCGCTTGCATCACACTGTTGTACTTCACCTTCCTTTAGTGTTTGCGGAATAAATTCAACCACAATTTTTGCTGCCTGTAGCAGGGTTCGACTTAATTCGGTTTTACCTGGACAATCGCCGCCCATGGCGTAAATATGGGTACCTGGTGTGACATCTTGCAATTCGAATAATGTTTGCCGTCTATTTGACGCCGTTGCAGTAATGACAATATCGGAATTGCGAATAGCATCCCGAATGTTGGCGCAGGGTATTAGCTCGAAAGCATAAGGTGCCAGATTACGCGAAAATTTAGCCATTGCCGCTGCATCAATATCGAAGTAGCGTATTTGCTGTAACGGGAAAAGACTGCTAAAAGCTATTACCTGAAATTCCGACTGTGCGCCGGTTCCAATAATCGCTAAAGACTGACTGTTTTCTCTAGCCAAATACTTGGCTGCCAAAGCTCCGGTTGCAGCCGTGCGCAAAGCGGTCAGTAAGGTCATTTCACTAAGCAACAACGGGTAACCGGTAGCAGTATCGCTTAACTGGCCGATGCCGATTATGCTCAACTTACCTTGTGCCGTGTTGGCGGGATGGCGATTGACATATTTGAATGTATAAAATTGATCATTCGCACAGGGCATCAATTCAATGGCGCCTTGCGCAAAATAGGTCGCATGACGCACAGATTTTCGGAAGGTATCCCAGCGGGAGAAATCGTTTTCCAGAAACGTAATTAGCCTGACAAGAAAGACTTTCAAGCCAATAATTTTGATCAGTTTTTGGATGTCGTGAACACTCATAACCTTCATTGCGTAGCTCCCAACAGGTCAAAAAAAACTTTTCTATTAACATCGTCTTAGGCATCTATGTGGGACGTAAGCGATATTATTGACATAGTAGTTAAGTATCAGTTATTGAGAAGTATCTAATCAGCATATTTTTGCTAGCTCAGGATAACAAACAAATTACGATTGGTGACAACAAAATTGTGATGAAGTAAAACGTTTGCGCAGCAGGTTGTTGGATATCGATTGCCAAAAAGGAAAGAAACAGCATCTTGCTACTTTGATTAGTCCGTAGATCTTGTTTTGGCGGATTCTTGACTACTTAGACAGAATGGCGAGCTTTTTGAGCATTAAATGCATGTTAGACTAGATACTATAGTCACGAGATGAAAAATATGAAATTCTTGTAAGGAAGGAGGATCTCATATGACACAAGCACATCGTAGGCACGATATATCGGATAAGGTTTGGGAATTGCTAGAGCCACATTTGCCTGGGCGCGAGGGTAGCTGGGGTGGCATAGCAAAAGATAATCGCCAGTTCATCGATGCGGTTTTCTGGATTATTCGCACGGGTGCGCCGTGGCGTGACTTGCCGCCGGATTATGGAGATTGGAGCAACACCCACCGTCGTTTTATCCGCTGGCATGACAAGGGGGTATGGAAAAAATTGCTGGAAGTTCTGATTGACGAGCCGGATTACGAATGGTTGATGATCGATGCCAGCCATTGCAAAGTGCATCCGCATGCGGCAGGTGCAAGAGGCGGTAATCAGGACATGAGCCGTACAAAAGGGGGCTCAACACAAAGATACATCTGGCCGTGGATGCGCATGGTATGCCGCTCAGAATTATTATCACGGAAGGTACCAGAGCGGATTGCACGCAGGCTGGCCACCTGATCGAGGGGCTTCATGCCGATCAACTGATTGCGGACAAAGACTATGACAGCGATGCTATTTTTGATCAAGCAAAAGCTCAGGGCATGGAGTCCGTAATCCCGTCGAAGAAAAACCGTAGTGTTCAAAGGCCGTATGATGAAGATCTGTATAAGACCCGACACTTGATCGAAAATGCCTTCCTGCACCTGAAAAGATGGCGCAGCATTGCCACAAGATACGCTAAAAACACCGCTTCCTTCCTCGCCGCCGTCCATATCAGATGCATCGCTCTTTGGGCAAATATCTTGTGACTAAACACCTAATAGCGCAAGCTTGAAATTCAGCAACCAACCATAGGAACTGGCAACCAGCGCATGGTAATAGGTTTCCACCATACGATCTGCCACCATTAAACCGGTTGCTATCATCAGCAGCATCACAGGCAGAGCACTTGCCGAGAATTCCTTCAAAGACGCTGCATTTAGCAGAGATGAGGTTTTGTCTGAAGACCGATGACTGTCATACACGGTCAATAGAAAAGCGGGTAATGCACCAAACCATACTCCTGCCAGCAGGATATGCAGCGCATAGGGCGCGATCGATACAAATGATATTTCCTCTGCGCCGGAATGACTCATCAATGAGCCTGCGATCAGGGGAAGTGAAGCAGCAACCGCCCACAAAATATAGTGCCATCGCACACGAGATAGGCGCTGGATATACAAAATGACACCAAATAGCACAACTGCCAGCAGCGCCCTTGCCGCCCATAAATGCCCTACCCGTGTCTGCTGGACAACCTCGAACCATGCAGCCGGACTCCAGGTATTGGCTAGCCTTCCCGTTGCTTCACCCGTTGTCGTCGCCAGGATAGCCATCAATCCCAACAAAACCACACCCGCTAGCCAAGGGAATCTTTTTTCCAGACGGCTCGCCCACGAGGTTTCAAACACAGCCTTTTGTTATCCAACAATGGCAAGAAAAACACAGCTTCCAAACAAGATTAAATTGGCAGTCAGTTGCGACCACCGGGCAAAAGTAGCAATGATTTCGATCATGATTTTACGGCAGGAATATTATGGTTGCTTTGATAACACCCGTGGTATAGATTGCGGCTGGTACCGCCAACCTAAAATTTCCCGGGTGATTTATAGTTATTTATAGTTTTAGCTTACAAAGTTAGAGAGTATCTCATAAGCAGCCGGGCAATTTAAAGACTGATCAGATTTCATGGTATGACTGCCCACTAATATAACGTGAGTTCGACATAAGAATCACAACCCTACAAGTGGAAGAGCTTGAGTGAATCTGATATTAAGTGAAGGTTTCTTCTCGCGGAACGTGTAAGC
>NZ_FNPJ01000108.1 GCF_900107265.1 Nitrosomonas sp. Nm33
ATTTATTCCGAAGAGAAGGAAAAAGGTGATATTTGGAGTAATACGAAAGCACCTTGGGAAGGTATTGCACGAGTTAGCTGAGCAGAAAGAATGCCGGATAGTGGAAGGACATTTGATGCCTGATCATGTACATATGTGCATTAGTATTCCGCCGAAGTACTCAGTGTCTTACGTAGTAGGGTATATCAAGGGGAAAAGTGCAATATCGATAGCACGAAAGTTTATGGGGGAATCGAGGAATTTCACAGGTGAAAGTTTTTGGGCGCGTGGTTATTTTGTATCGATCGTAGGGTTGGATGAAGAGATGGTTAGAGAATATATCCGACATCAAGAGAAGGAGGATGAACATTATGATCAGCTCAAGCTTGGTATGTGATGCCACCTTTAGGTGGCGCCAATTCTTGCCCCCTTGAGGGGCTAACAGAAATAAGCCTCCGGCTCTGCCGGAGGTAATTTAACTTAATATGTCAGTGTCACAGCAATGATGTCACTATAGACACCTACACTCGCATTTTGCTGATTGAAAAGTGGGATAAAACCATAGATTGTGTGATTCTCAGTCCCTTCAGCAAGAAACGAACCATTAACTGTGTAGCTTCCGCCAGTACCGTCGCCCCAAATCTGACTATAGCCAGCATCAATGTAGAGATTATATTCTAAATAGTTGCCACTATTGATCATGCTGCGGGTGCTATAAGTGCCACTACTACCTGGAGAGAGGGAAAGTGTATAGAACACCGATTCGGAGCAAGTAACACTGATTGTGCCGGTACTTTCTACCGTATTATCGGTCAATGGATTGAAACTGCCGAAAACCAGCACTGATGAGTCAACTGTACAGGTCGAAGCAAACGCACTTGAAGCCCACAATTGATTCAGAAGCAACAAAACTGCTAATTGTAAAGGTTTGCTCATTGTGAATCTCCACAGATAAGGGGGCCGATAACCGGCTCCAGCGTACCATCGATAGGTAAAGTAATAGGCAAGTTGCAATGCCCATCCTGCCATTTCACGGTAATATGATTATCTGCCTCCAAGTCAGTCAGATATACTTGACCACGTCTAGCCACAGTATAGCTCAAGCCACTCGGTGAAACGGTGACGCTGGCACCAACCGGAACCGGCAGGCCGTTAGTTTGATGCAGCACTACTAATGCATTGCGTGTTTGTCGTACCGGAAATTCCACAAGCAGACCACTACGAGCATAAGGTGTCACCACCTCCTTTATGCCCTGAATCTCTGTATTAAAAGGCAATTCTCTTGGGTCAATGCTAATCTGGTTTTTCTGAAACGGCAGTAAGCTTGGCACCAGAGCCTTACCACTGCTATTGGTCGTAGCCACAATTTGATTGCTACGATACACCGGCACGCCTTCAAGATCACCCACTTTGACAACGGCAAAACTACCATGACCAATATTACGGGTAGCAAAAGGAAAGCCTTGTAAATAGCCTATCGAACCGTTTGCTCCCAGACGCACCGAATAACCGTTTTCTCCCAGATTAGTATCAGCTCTAATTTGTCCGTAATTGGTATTGAGAATTCCACCTGCTTGCAAATATTGGCGAGGGTCGTCGCTTGCGCGCAACCGCCAGCCGACCCCGGGCCCGAAAGGGACCGATTGGCTGGCTTGTACAGTATTGATAATACGCCCCGTGCTATCACGGGCCGTTCTGGCAGCTACTGTACGTTGCGAACCTAATGGAAGCATAAGATTGATTCCTCCTATCCAACCACTATTATGATCAAATTGTTTACTGACAAATATACTGGCGAACAGATTCAAGGGAAGTGCAATTCCTAAGTTAGCATTTGCCAGTTTAAAAGGGTCTTCATTCCAATTGGATTGGCTGATATAGCTCAGTCCAAGTGACGATCCCTGAAGGAAGGGAATCGGCATCCCATAACTCGCAGAAATACGATTACGTGGACGGATAGCTCCAGGCCGCTCAGCGAACTGCATATAACCACGATCAAAATACTCCCATTGAAGCGAGCCGGATCCGCTGAGTGATCGGCGTTCCAAACCGAATAAATAACGTCCTCCCTGTTCCCCTTCAGCTCTAGCATAGGCTGCCGCCGTGCGTGCGACGATATAATTTCCCAGTAAACCGCTCATCTCAATACCCGCAGCCTGACGCTGTTTCTGTATTTCAACCCGGGCTTCACCAGTAAATGCATCGCTGAAACCTTGCCTCCAGGTACCAGCGAAGAAAGGAGAGTCGTAATCATTGCTCCGAATACCGAAGTTTCTACGCAGCAAGCCAGCTTCGAACGAAAAACTCGATAGCCCTTTTGCCAGTAGACGAGGAGATGCATAATAGCTCTGTGTGACCAAAGTCTCAGTCCCGAGCATGTCACGTACCACCAGATTGATTTCTCCGGTTCCACTTACGACCGGGATATTGGTCAGTGTAAATGGCCCGGGTTCAACTGTCTGACTTTGTTGACGCTGATTGTTGATCAATACATCGATAGTGGAAGGCAAGGCCGCCGAACCAGTAATCGATGGTAATGGAAAAGTAAAATAACCGGGGCGAAGCGAGAAGTTTCGTGCCCATCGAATACCGCCGAAACGTACAGGCCTGCTCCAGGCGCCACCAGTACCAATGGTGTCACCAAGTACCAGCGTTTCCATAGTGTCGGGCAGATCCTTCTGGAGATAGGTATCCGTTCGGATAAATTCGAACTGATCCTCATTCCCCCGGGCTAATCCACCCGCTACTAACGAGCCCATGCGGTTAAATGCCACACTTTCCAGAAGCGCCCCGTAACTGATTTTACCGTCGCCGAGTCGCGTGCCGGTTAAATTGTAGTTAAAAAAGATGCCTGGCTGGGAATCATCAGTGGGAACAGTACCGCCCCGCCCATGATCCAGGGCGCTACTCTCAAAAGCTTCTGCAGGGGCGATAATGGTCAGTGCTAACTGACCATTATCAAGCTGGTATTGCAATCCTTTTATGGCATCCAGCGCGTGGCCGGTTTTCCCGTTGGTTAAGGTCAGTTGCTCGCCAACAGGGCGCAAACGCATATTCTGCCAGGCCTCCACAGGTAAAACCAAACGACCATCAGAAAGTTGCTCGGCCCAAATAATATCATCAAGCTTAATGGAATTGATCGTGACATCCAGCAGCAGAATCTGTGGCTTATTGTCGTACTCGGTTTCAAGAGGATGAGTTTTATTGTTAGCGGATCCTCCAGAGTGCTCGCGTTGTTCGGTCACAGAAGCGTGAGTTGACCGCGCACCCGACATCAAAACCAGAAGCAGCAGCCATATCGAGAAACGCGCGAATCTTCTCGTGCCGATAGCAAAATAAATGGCTACCCGCAGCACTAAAGCCATGATCACAATCTACATCCAGCTTTGCGATATATTTCAAACGAATAATCTCGTTTTCGAACAACCAGTACTCAAATCTAATCGGACAGGTTGGCTGAAATCGCTCCATGATTTACCGTTTCGGCTTTAATACTTACAGGCTGGCTTTGACCACGCGTTAAATCAAACTGCCAACTTTTCCAGGATTTGGAGAGCACGGTGCCACCGCTAATAGTCTTCTGCCATCCATCTCCTGCCACAACCAACTCCAGAAAACGAATACGGCGATTACCGTCGTTATCTAAGCGCACACAACCTTGGCCGGCAGGAGCGGAACATTTGCTCCAGCGTAAAGAAACCTTCTCCTCATCGGCAGGAACGACAAAAACTGGCAGGTTATGTCTAAATCTAATGTTAACTACACCCAGTTGAGGCGCTGATACCTCACTGACATCTTCCAGTATCAGACGATAGGCGCGTTCATCGTTATTCAGATTTGGAACACGCATGGCTACCCGGAAAATCTGTTTTGATTTCGGCGGTATCTGCGATATGGGTGGAGCAATGACTAATTCGTCAGTAGGCTCGTAGTGATCGTTGCCGTCAGATTGACGCCAAGATAGCGTTTCTGCCTGGAAATTGATAGGCTGATCCGATGGATTGCTGAGAGTGACCGACACGACCCGCTTTGCACTCGACAACTCGATCATGACAGGCGAAATGGTAACGGCATGAGCGCTATTCACAATCAATATGCTGACTGACAAAAGCCAGCATCCGAAGGATGACTGGCTTATCATTAGTAATCTACGCTCATGATTATCGTCGCTGCATACGGACCAGCAGGCTGATTACCATAATTGGCAACAGGAACTTTGCCATGAATGACCACTGCTTGTTCTGCACCATTTGCAGTATAACCAGTTATGGCTTCTGCTCCAAGGGCAGTAGTTGGCAGGTCGTCAGTTGCAGCTCCAGCGGTCTGGCTCAGATTGAAGGCAATACTGCTCCCCGTTGCGGTGCCTGATCCTACTAAAGTGCGAGCTGTTGCTGAATAAATCTTAGGATTTGTTCCTGTAGTGCAGGCAATCTGCAGTGTGTTGCCCGTATCCGCTGTAACATCTGCTTGGGATAACAGTGCAATGATGTTATTCCCGAAATCCAGTGTTGGATCTGAAACCGTGCAAGCACTTACCAATGTCCCCGATACACCCATCGAGCCCGTTTCGGTCGCAGCAAATACGCTCGAGCCACCGAACGCTCCCATAGCGGCTACCAGCATCGCTAAAAGGGATTTTTGACTGAAAATATTGATAGCTTTCATTACATACTCCAAGAAAGATCAACGGACAAAGCCTATCCATTGACCAACAAGTTAAAAAAAAACGTGCGTCTATACGTTTCAGTTTTATGAAACGTATACGACACACGAGATGATTTTCGTAAGCTTAGTAAAAAACGTGTGCCTATACGTTTATGAAACGAATGCGACACACAAAATAATTTTCGCAAGCTTAGAGATAAAAGTATCAGCCAATAAAGGGGGTCTTTTTATGTCTTTTCTCGGTTGAAATTTCGATACTAAGGTGCTGCCGATGATTTGGAAATTATCAGGTGATGTAACGTGCGATGGCGAATACGCCGTAACGATCTACCAGAAACGGTGGAAAGTTGAAGAATTTCATAAGTCTCTGAGATCCAATGCGGGATTGGCGAAATCACCAACCCGTACGGTAACCGCGCAAAACAACCATGTTTTCATGGCCATCTATGCCGTGTTCAAGCTGGAATACTTGAAGATCAAACACAAGGCCAATCATTTTGCACTACGAGCAAAACTTTTCATTAAAGCCAATCAGATAGCCTATGCTGAATTGCAAAAAATGAAAAGGTGTCTACCATTGAATTTGTGGATGACACCCATTATTAAGAAGCGTAGCATAACTTATTGATGGGGGTGTGGCTCAAGGTGTCCGTTGTGGATAATTCCGACTAACTCGGCACTGAAATGCCGCCCCTGTCGTCCGCATCATCC
>NZ_FNPJ01000043.1 GCF_900107265.1 Nitrosomonas sp. Nm33
TCTGAAACATCGAGTACACGACACATGAGTGCAACGGGATATTGTTGTCGCAGCGTGTCAATCATGCCGTATTTCACTGCGACTCCTTCGCGAAACAGGCCGCACACTTTTTTATGAAATCTCGCTCCATCTTGACTTCTGCCAACTCACGTTTGATCCTGGATAGCTCTAATTCAAGCTCAGTCAGTGACTTCTGCTGTTTACCTACTGCTGGGAATGCGCCTTGTCTGTCAGCATAAACCCAGTTCTTTAACGTCCCCTTAGGTAAAGATAGTCGTTTCGCTGCTTCAACCAGCGTTAATCCACTTTCTTTAAAAAACTTGACTGATTGCTCGCGGAACTCCTGGCTATATCGTGTTCGGGGTAATTGTTCCATCTATATCCTCCATTCCATGTCTATATTTTATGAAACTTTGGACTCCATAAAACTCAGCATACCTCAGTTATCGTTTGGCATGTGATCAAGCCAGCGGTAGGCGAAGAGCACATAGTCTATACAGTTGGAATTCCTAAATTGAAGATATCGACTATCGTTAAATCTTATGCTGGCATATCAAAATAGCATGAGCGCACTTGTAGAAATTCGGAAGTACTCAATGAAACTGGCTGCATTTATGAGTTAAATAATTTTGTGGAAGGCTCATTAATCGTGATTGATGAAGCTTATAAACTCTGGCTAGTTGCTGGACATGCTAAATCCTGCAGAAACCTGCCGTTTAGCCGTTAAACATGGTTGGCCGGGTAAATCTACTGCAACGGTGGCTACTACACCATGAAAAAGCAAAATTAATAATCATGGATAAAAAATACATGCTCAGTAAATTAAAATCGATCACTCAAAAACCACTATATTGGGTTGTTCTCCGTTTATCCGAACAGATAAAAATGGATGCCTTCATCTATATTTCTCATTTGTACATTTGTACTAGAATAAGACTCGGCTGAGCGGATGTAGAAGCTTTTGCATGAATCGGTTCTCAAATTTAAATTAAACATTGAGAAGGAAGTTACAGGAGGTTTCCAATGGAAAGAGCTGACAAGTTATCAAAAAGATCGGAATTGGAAAGGGTGAAAAGCCTGCTGGCGACACCGCTGGCTGGTGTAGCAACAATTTTATATGTTACGTGGCAAATGGTGATGGAGCAGAAATTTTTCCTGCACACATTTTTTGTGGAGCGAATGGGCAGGCGAGGTGTGGCGAAGCTGCCATTGGGGTATGGAAATGTGTTAGTGCTAAAGATCATCATGTTATACCAACATCTGTCTAATAACCCTGATGTACTGCGAGATATACGTCAGCGTGTGGAGAAGCGCATTTTACGACGACTGCAAAACCATGGTGTGCCGCGCAGGCAAGTTCTTGCAATAACAGAGTATCAACCTGGTGAAATTGGACCTGATCAGTTTTATCGCGAACATGTCAAACGATCCATTCCGTGCATTTTACGTGGCTTTTTAGAAAATGCCCCCCAAGAATGGACACTCATAAGATTAGCGGAGCGATTTCCAGATGCCGTAGTACAGGTTCTAGACAAGAACACCAAGAAGATGATTAACACGTCACTCAGTCAGATCGCTCTAGATCACCGCCGTAATTTCATCCCGCAACAATTATTGCTCGACCAAAACCCAGATTTTTACGAATATTTTGGTATCCCACGGTCACATGACTATTTCCCTGTCATGGGCCGACCATCCAAACCCATTTTAAGTTTCCTCATACTTGGTCTGGGTAGAGGGTTAAACGCCAATTACCACTGTGAAGAAGGTCTCAACTGGTATCAAGCTGTATCAGGATCCAAGCACTGGACATTAATTGAATCCGAATATTCCTGGCTATTATATCCAGCTGCACGTGGCAATGGTATGCGACGGTTTGCAGCATTCCGTGCTGATGAAGAGGGTGAGCCAAGCGATCGTGATGCTTATCCATTGGTGGAATATGCGCCGCGCTATGAATTCGATCTACACCCGGGGGATATTTTGTTTTTTCCAGCATGGATGTGGCACAAAACCATCAATCTCGATGAGGAAGGATTAGGCATTACTTGCCGATACAGCGCGCCAACAGTGATGTCGAACAGGTATTTCCGTGGCTTGCAACTACTCTCAGCGGGTTTCTGGAAAAGCTGCATTGAAGTCATCAGCACCAGCATACGCGGTAACATTGGTGATCTAGCCAAAGATACTGCCCACAACGAGCAAGAAACCACACTCTACTGAAAGAATCTGACAGTAGAGATTTTCTTATCAAGAGTGGGGATTATTCTCTTATGAAAAGCTTTCCCACTGGCATGAGCGCACGCAAAAGAATCCGGAGGTTATCCATGAAGGAGATGCGATCTACGAACTTAACAACATCGCGGAAGGGTCACTAATCGTCATTGACGAAGCGTGGAAGCTGTGGCCGGCAGCAGGGCGCGCAAAAGTATCTGAAGATATCGAATACCTGCGTATGCATCGTCACTACGATCTAGATTTCCTGCTGGTAGCACAACCACCGAACCTGATACATGCTGAAGTGCTTTGCTTAGTGGAAAAACACCTTCACATTACGCCTACATGGTCAGGCCGCAAGATTTACGAATGGCCAGAATATTGCAGCACGTTTGAAAACATCAAAAGAGCAAATTTCCCATCAAAGTTCACGTCGTCGAGCTTAAACCAGTATCGCCTCCTGACTGGCACAGGGTCGATGACGATTTCAACCAACCTTTAAAGCTCGTTGTAAATAAGTAGTGATGATAACTAATCAGTAGGGAGTATATGAAAAGTTATTTAGCTAAAAACATAAAAAAGAAATGGCGCACAAATTGTAGGGAGGTATAGCAAAGTGTGCACCATGTGGGCAATCAACCCTAAGTCCAATTTGATACACAGCGCTAAAGAAGGAGAGAGGATCGTTAGCGGGTGTATACCAGAGTTCTTTTTAATAAAGAACTCTTAAATAAGACTCATTCGCACAAATAAAGTTCAAATAAAAATTAAAATGATGGCTAGTATCCAGCCTCAAGCCTTCCTCTTGGGCTTGGGGGTGTGCCCATCATCGTGCGTATTGCTTTTGGTACAACAAAAACCATCGGTATTCTCAATTTATAAGGAAAAACAATGAGTATTACTCTGTTATCTGCCGTACCGGGAGGAGGGAAAAGCTCTTACGTGGTTTGGCATGAAATCAAGCCAGCGGTAGAGGCAGGGCGCATAGTCTACACGGCTGGAATCCCTAAGCTAAAGCTTCCTACCATTGTGACCAGCTATGACAAGCTTACCCGTTGGCATGAACGAACCCAAAAGAACCTGGAAGTAACCAACGAAGCAGACGCAATCTATGAACTCAACAACATAGTGGAAGGCTCACTAATTGTTATCGATGAAACCTGAAAGCTGTGGCGAGCAGCAGGGCGCGCAAAAGTATCTGAAGATATCGAATAGCTGCGTATGCATCGTCACCACGGCTTAGATTTCCTACTGGTAGCACAATCACCGAACCTGATACACGCTGAAGTGCATTGCTTAGTTGAAAAACACCTGCACATTACGCCTACATGATCAGGCCGCAAGATTTACGAATGGCCAGAATATTGCAGCACGCCACGTTTGGAAACATCAAAAGAGCAAGCAGTAAAAAGACCATATAGGCTGCCCGTAAAATCGTTTGAGTTGTACGAATCCGCTTCCATCCATAGCTGGCTATATTGCCCACGCGCTGGGAGTCGTTGCTCGCGCTAAAGGCATGAAACAGATTGCGGAACAAACAGGTCTTTCCCGCTCTTTTAGTAAAAATGACAATCCCACTCTTAAAACAACGCTAGCCGTCATGAAGGCTCTTGGTATCAAACTGACTGCTAAAATATAGCGAAAAAGACTAAACAGCTAGTTATCATTTGATGGCTCAACTTTTACTGTTTTAAGTTTTCCGCATTCGAATTTTTTATGAAATGAAGGCTTATCAATAGAAAAACTTCCTGTGCTCGCGACCTCTTCTATGGCGTAATTTAAAAATTTGAATATTTCTTTTCCGGTGGAAATGCCTGATTTTAGAGCTTCACAATATGTTTTTTGTGCACGCTCTTCAAATTTATCCCTCATCCCTAATACCGCTACTCTATCGTTTCCTATTTCTTCTCGTTCTGTAAAAACCTCAACGATGTTATTCACCATTCTTTCTCTCATTCTGTATAGAAAGAGATAGTGCTGTTTAGTAGTTGGACAAAATATACCAGCCGCAAAATCAGATCGCATATTCTGCACTTCTTCCGCAGTTAAGCGATATTTCTTTGCTGACTTTAATGCGTTGTTAATTGAATGCTCAATGACTTCCGCTATGTACTGTGCAGTAAGCAGTTTTTCGAAATCATGGTTAAGAAACATATCCTCACCCCATAAAATTACTTCATTTGAATCTCGTAAAATATTGTATTCACAGTGACGCTGGACTATATACTTGACTGGAATAAATTCTTTCCTTCTAGGTTCACAGCTTATTTGCAAATTCCCTAAATGCGTAGATATGTTATTTAAAGCATGGGTTGCCGTTAAGGTGCTTCCAGAAAATGCGACAAAGCATTCTGTATCAATATATGTTTCTAAGTAATCTCGAAAGTATTCATGTACAAAATAAGGCTTCCAAAGCTTTAAAGGGATGGAGTGTATTTTCCTGAGACCGCTAAGAATTGGGGATCCGCCGCTAGTAATTATACTGTCGGCAACTGCAAATAGACCTTCTGATCGAAGTATGATTTTTTGTGAATTTTTATTTTTTGCCCAAACTTCACTATAACCGTCCGCTCTTATTTCATGCCCCACAATCACTAGCGTCATAAGTTTCGTCGCGGGTCATACCGCAATACATCTGATGAAAAATTCCTCTGATTATAATTCGAATTAAATTTAGATTTACTTTGTTTCTTTTACAAGCATTACATGTTTCCTCGACTTTTTAATTTATACTGGCATATCCGCTATTATCGTAATGCGTCAATCAAACGTCGTTACTATCGTTATGTTGCCTCAGAAAAAAACGCCTGATTGAATCAGGCGCTGATAAGGAAGAATTGAGGCTTCTATGTAGACATTTAGCTAACCCGCGTATTTATTTACGCGAGTTACATTTAGAAGCCTATCGAAAAAAGAGGCGAGCTTCTCAGACCATTTTTTAGCTCTTCTTCTAATATATAATTTAACATAATACACATTATACGCAATTGTGATCGTGGGAAACGAATCAGGAGAAAAGCCGATTATCTGTCGAATTTCTTCTGTAGGCTGTTAGGTTTCTATCCGCGCGAATAGATGGCGACATAGTAAATGAAGTTCTTTACGATCGACGCCTGACTCAAGCAGGCAGTTTTTTAACTGCTGCATAACGATAATATTTTCTTCTGATAGAAAGGCTTACGAGCCGCTCAAATGTGCCAATAAAGATTATGAAGTTTAGAGAACATTTCTAAATTCTCTTGGGCTGCAAAAATTAAAAAGAAGATGTAAGGCGCTTCTTTTCAGCAAAATGAAATAATTACAGGTTGCAAGAATCATCAAGTCAAAATAAAAATAATAACGATTTGGCTATATTTAAAATTTATCTGCGTGATAATAAGCAACGTATTTCTAGATCACTTGCCACAGACGACAAATTCCAAGCTATGGAAGCTTTCGATACAATGATTTATAGAAAAGATTTGGATGGCAAAAAAATTATTGCTATTTTGATATATAGAAACTCATATGCAGCTTTCCATAGATTCGATGTTCCTAGTGATCACAAAAATAATCTACGCGGAAAAACAAAAAATATCTATAAATCTTTATTACTTATTTAATGAGATGTGTTGTCAAATATAGAGTCCATGTCTATGACACAAACAAGTTATCCAATTGCTTGTCTTTTGTCAGTGCTTTAGCCTCCAACCAGGTTTGCCAAGAGCCTAGCCCTAAGCAAGATGTTTGTGTTTGCGTCTCAGTTTAAAAAACTTGACTGATTGCTCACGAAATTCTTGGTTATATCGTTTTGCGGTAATTGTTCTATTCTTCTCCTCCATTTCATGACTATATTTTATGAAACTTTGGACTCCAGGAAATTCAGCATACCTCATTACTGATTTTGGAGATTACAAACGGCTGTTGGCTTGGCTGATTCGCTCTTCTGCGTCTGATTTTCTGCAGGGTGCACCCTCTCCTGGGGTATGGTCCGAGCTATAACTCGCTCTACAGACCAATACAGCAGTCGGGGTGCAATAATTATAGCGGCTAAAGAAACCCATAACTTTAGTGGAATATTTCTAGTGAGCTTGGTATGGATTCAGGCCGATTTATGTAGCTTGAATGATTCTTTATGTAGTTTGTACGATTTCTAATCCGTATCATGTACTTACTGCCCCTCTTTTTCCGGTGCTTGCTTCGCTGCGGTTCCTCACTGGGCACTCTGTGAGATATCCTGCTAGCCAAGAATTTAATTACCATCTCGCTTCGGCTTCTTTTGAAAATCTTCGATTCCCGCCAGAAACCTTCACAAAGGAAAGCTAAGATTATTGAAGTCGATCAGCTGGTGGTAATTCAAATCGGAGCGGCTCTTTCTTACCGTTGACAATATCATCAGTAAGTTGATAAAGGTAATTGAGTATAATAATAGAATAGCCGGGTTGCAGTCCTTCAATCTCATCATGGTGATTTTCCAGAACATCGTAAACAACAAAAAGTGAGCCATACTCAAGAGCAAGAGCCGTTTCACGTTTAATTGCAGACGGTGCAACAATTAACTTATCATGGTAGTTTAACTGTTTGGGTATTGGAACAATGACAAAGTTTCGATGTTTGCAGAAGAGATCATCGTACGTATCATGATCGACAAGCAGAACGCCATAGTAATTTTTTTCATTGCAGAACTGGTTAAGGATTGCAGTGTAATCAGGATTTGACTTAGTTTTGATACTGCGTTGCAGTTTTTTCATTATCATTTCCTTATAAAATTGTCGCTACAGATGTAGAATTTTTACCCACTCATTTATGTTTAACGGTAAGCCTGCAAATATCTGGAGGGATAACAAGCTGTT
This sequence comes from Nitrosomonas sp. Nm33, assembly GCF_900107265.1. Taxonomy (GTDB): domain Bacteria; phylum Pseudomonadota; class Gammaproteobacteria; order Burkholderiales; family Nitrosomonadaceae; genus Nitrosomonas. Next base: position 7,050 of record NZ_FNPJ01000043.1, read on the forward strand.
CGGCACCAAAACCATAGCAAATGTATTGTGATTTGCTGGATATGCAGCATGAGACTTTTGACCAACTTACTTAGTTTGAAAGCTTGGAATATATATCTGCATATTACAGGCACAAACGCCAAGGCTAAATCAGAAAAAGCACCGTATCTGTATTAATGAATATTAGAAAACAAAATAGCGCAATATCAGAAACAGAATAACCACTAATTAATTTGTTGTTTCTGGCTGAAATCAAAGATAAATTCAGCGTTGATCAATAAAACAAACTTCACCACGCATAAGGTTGATGCCATATTTTTCCAATAATTGCTCAAACAAGATATTTTGAGAAGAATTAGCAAATGCTGGAACTAACGATAGGAACGAACCGCCCCTACTCCGATTCCTTCGGAATCTAGCTAACTGAAAAATTGGATTGCAAAGCTGCATCGATTAGATAAGCCGATTTACTGACCCATACGCCTATAGAAAGGCAAGAATGCACACGGGTGTTAACAGGCCGTTGAAAAACTCTGCTAACTTTAGGTTGTGTGATGACTGGTGCAAATTTAGGATAAACAGCAGGTTCAAGCGGTAAGAGCTTGCTGTATCGTATCCATAACCTTCCATGTTGTAATTACCTTGAGAACAGGACGGAGAAGTAAAGAGATGGCAACCCCTACATATTGTGGGGTTTTCCATCTACTTTTTTGCACAGTGGATGCGTTTTGCATTAAGAGCTAATACTTTCATATTTTCTTCTGATAATTAATATCCATGTTTGACTTACGGGAACTTGAAACGTATGATTAATTAGAAATTTAATATATCAAATCTGATCTATTTTAATAGATCAGATTTGATATATTAAGGAGATAAATATGACAGAATTAAAAGACTTCATCGAAATTGGCGTAGAAAAAGCAAGAACTCAAATTGAACTAGCTAAGAGAATAGGTATATTGGATGTAAATTTGAGGATGGCTAAAGCTGGAAAAAGAGGCCTTCCAATAGATGTTTGTATACTGCTGGCAGATTACATAAAAGTAGACAGACTGGAAGTAATCGCGGCAAGTAATCTGGTTACAGAGAAAGACGAAAGAAGAAGGAGAATTTTTGAAAGCTGTTTCAAGAAATCAAACAGCGTAGCGGCAAGCATATTAATGGCCTCTATTGTCACTTTGGTTTTATTGATAGCACCGGTAAAGCCTGCAAATGCTACTCATTTTTCATCGGTAAAAAACAGTTTATACGTTATATGCAATTCGATAGAAAGAAAAGGATCAGAAAAAATGTGATTTCCTGCCCGACTTTTTATATAGGTTACTAAATACTGTTCCGCAAAACGGTTACGTAGGTTAACCAGATGTCTGCATAGCAGCTGTAATTCTTGATGATCAATGCCTTACAATTCAAAGCCGTAACAGCGTTCGTCCCATGGATCGCGCATTCTTGGAGAATAATCTAGTAATGCTTGATTAAACCTAAATTCCTCAGTTGGAATTTAGAATGAAAATAGCTGTAATCTAATACTATCAACGGTTCATAGCCAAAAATGTTAACTGCTCCTCAGTTATGGTAAACAAGCTGATAGCAAGGTGTGGCAACACTTTCAGCAGATTTTGATTATTTCACTAAAATCTCATCTGATTGGTAATGCCATGGATCTTTCAAAGAACCTTGATCAATAGGGTTCTTGAGCGATTTAGGAGTCTTCAACTGAGGAATTTAGGTTAAAAGATTTAATCTCTAAACATAAAATAGACTGCCCCTACCATGCAAAGACCAGCCCATAAATAATCCAGTTTTAGTGGTTCTTTTAAATAAAAAACAGCAAAAGGCACAAAAATACTTAATGTAATTATTTCTTGTATGATCTTAAGTTGCCCAACGTTAAGCACTGTATAGCCGATTCTATTTGCAGGAACCTGAAACATATATTCGAAAGAAGCCCCTAACCAGCTTAGTACTGCTGCAACAAACCAAGGTGCAGAGTTCAATTCTTTGAGGTGTGCATACCAGGCAAAAGTCATAAAAACATTACTTATGACAAGTAAAGAGATACTAGTCAGTATTGGGTTCATAATATTAAGAATGCTATTTAATTTTTCCAATCATCTTTTCAGGGTTAACCCATGCATCAAACTCTTCTGCAGTAACATAACCCAAAGAAAGTGCCGCCTCTTTTAACGAAGTTTCTTCACGATATGCTTTTTTAGCAATTTCTGCAGCTTTGTCGTAACCAATGTAAGGGTTTAGGGCTGTCACGAGCATTAAGGAATGTTGCACCAGCATATTAATACGTTCAACATTAGCTGTTATGCCTACTGCACAGTGGTCGTTGAAGCTCATAATTCCATCTGCGAGCAAGCGTACACTTTGTAGAAAATTATGAATGATCAATGGCTTCATTACATTAAGTTCAAAATTACCCATTGCGCCACCCATATTAATAGCGACGTCATTACCCATTACCTGACAGCACAGCATGGTCATGGCTTCTGATTGAGTAGGATTAACTTTACCGGGCATGATTGAACTGCCGGGCTCATTTTCTGGGATTTTGATTTCGCCAATTCCGCAACGGGGGCCAGAAGCCAACCAACGAATATCATTGGCAATTTTCATTAAAGATGCGGCTAGTGTTTTTAATGCACCATGAGCATGTACGAGTGCATCATTTGCTGCAAGTGCTTCAAATTTGTTCGGAGCAGTGACAAAAGGAAATTTAGTTAGCTTTGCGATTTCAGCCGATACACGCACAGCAAACTCAGGATGGGTATTTAATCCGGTTCCGACAGCAGTTCCACCCAAAGCCAGTTCATATAAATGAGGTAACGATGCCTCAACGTGCTTGAGCCCATGATCTAATTGTGAAACATATCCAGAAAATTCCTGCCCTAGCGTTAATGGGGTTGCATCTTGCAAATGAGTTCTGCCTATCTTGACAATAGGGTTGAATTCTTCAGATTTAGTAAATAATGTTTGGCGTAACGTCCGAATAGCGGGTATTAATTGATTATGAATTAACTGAACTGCAGCCACATGCATTGCCGTTGGGAATACATCGTTGGAAGATTGTCCTTTATTCACATCGTCATTGGGGTGAACTTTCCGTTGGCTGCCGCGCCCTCCTCCCAATAATTCAGAAGCACGATTTGCCAATACTTCATTCATATTCATATTAGTTTGCGTGCCGGAGCCAGTTTGCCAGACAGCCAGTGGAAATTCCGTTTCATGTTGCCCAGTAATCACTTCATCAGCAGCTGTAATAATGGCATTTGCAACAGTTTCATCAAGCAAGCCCAGTTGGCAATTGACGTGAGCTGCTGCGCGTTTTACCAATGCAAGCGCGTGGATTAGCGTAACAGGCATTTTCTCATTGGAAATCTTGAAATTTTGTAAAGATCGTTGCGTCTGCGCACCCCATAACACATGGTCAGGAACTTGGATAGTGCCCATAGCATCACGTTCTACTCTAAAATTATCCATTACAGTTACCCACCCTATTATTAATTTAAGCAATATACCCGGCTGTTAACCACGTGTATTTAACTGTTCCTCGAATGTTTCAAGGAAAACAACAGGTTCCGGTTTCCAATCTTTCTTGCGATGGTCCGCAATGACATTAGTAAAAATGCCACCTCGCACATAAAATTTAGCAGTAAGCCGCATATATCTCGGTTTTAAAACAGCCACCAAGTCATCAAGAATTTGATTAGTGACTGCCTCATGGAATGCTCCCTCATTACGGTAAGACCAAATATAGAGCTTGAGGCTTTTCAATTCGACACATTTTTTATCAGGAATATAATCCAAAATGAGTCTTGCAAAATCAGGTTGTCCAGTTTTAGGACATAAACAGGTAAATTCCGGTATTTCCATATGAATTCGGTAATCTCTGGCAGTAAATGGATTATCGAAAGTTTCTAGTTTTTTTGAGGGCTTACTCGCCATGCGATAGGTCTCTTCAACTCGGTTGATTAAGGTTAAATCAGTTAAAATAACTTTTGAAGTAATTCTTTCATCAAATTATACCAATTTTATTTATTACTCAATTGCGTCTATCCCAAATCAAAATCGCTGGCTTCAAGTCCTTTGTAGAACCCACTACTATTCTTATTCCCGGTAATCTGGTTGGGATTGTTGGCCCCAATGGATGCGGAAAATCAAATGTCATTGACGCTGTTCGTTGGGTATTAGGTGAATCCAGAGCGACGGCTTTGCGTGGAGAGTCAATACAGGATGTAATCTTCAGTGGATCAATCAGCCGAAAACCTGTTGGGCGTGCGAGTGTAGAGTTAATTTTTGATAATAAACTTGGAAAAGTAGTCAGCCGATGGGCAGCTTACAGTGAGATATCTATAAAACGTGTCATTCAACGAGATAGTGAATCAACCTATTACATCAATAATACCCAAGTACGTCGTCGAGATATTACCGATATTTTTCTCGGGACAGGGGTAAGTGGGCGCGGTTATGCAATCATTGAACAAGGAATGATTTCCCGGATTATTGATGCTAAGCCCATGGAGTTACGCGTATTTCTTGAAGAAGCTGCCGGTATTTCCCGATATCGAGATCGACGACATGAAACTGAACTGCGATTGACTGATGTACACGGGAATCTCATGCGCGTAGAAGATATTCTCCAAGAATTGGGAAAGCAGTTACAGCACTTAGAAAGACAGGCAGATATCGCCCGGAAATTTAGTGAGTTGCAAAAACAATTAAACACCACTTGTAATATTTTATGGTTAATTCAAAAACAGGAAGCGATTGCAAAACGTATCCATGCTGAGGAACAAATTCAGCAGCTTGAACTGGAATTGGCAAATGAAATAACCAATTTACACGAAGTAGACAAAAAGCTTGAAGAAATGCGTGCACAGCAACACGCTGTAAGTGAACAGCAGCATCAGATGCAAGGAGAGTTATATGCAATCAATGCTGAGGTTGCGCGTGTTGAGCAAAAACTACAGCATACGCGGGAAAATAGAGAATATTTTGCCAAACAAATCTCTGCAGTCGAAATACAGCTGCAAAACAATCAGTATCAAATGCAAGAGGCATTTGATCACCTTAATCACTGGCGTAGTGAAATTGAGCAAGCAAGATTGGTTTGTATAACCAGCAGTGAAAATTACCACTCAGAAAATGAAAAATTGCCGGATATGGAATCGGTTTTTCGCGCTAGCCAAGATCAATTATTTGCTGAGCAGAAAAATTTGTTAGTTGCACAGCAGACAGAAAAACTGCAACAGAGTCATCTGGTTCATGCCGATAAAGTGATCCAACAATTAAACTCTCGTCATGAGCGCTTGCTCCAGGAAAAGAATTCACAACCGCAAATCGATAAAACAGAGCTTACTAACTTAACACAAGAAAAAAATCAGATCATAGCTCAATTGGAAGAAAAACAAGATGTTTTGACTGAAACAGAAAGTCAGCTAAAAACAACTGAGTATACTCGAAAAGAAGCTTTGCAGAATGTTCAATCTGTCCAGCAAAAGCTTACTCAAGCTCAGGCCCATCATGCCGCTTTACAGCATATACAACGCCAACTGGAGAATAATAAAGCATTAGATAAATGGATATCTCAGCTGCAATTAGATTTATTACCACGCTTATGGCAATACATACAAATAGAAAAAGGCTGGGAAAATGCGCTAGAAGCTGTTTTGCATGAGCGGATCAATGCTGCAGGTGTTGAGCAACTCGGAATTGCTTTAAATTGGAAGAATAATCCGCCTCCTGGGAAATGGTCCATCTTTGAAACAGCTCCAATCAAAAATCAGCCTGCAAATTATCTGCGGCATGAAAAGAATCAATGGAAACCCCTTAGCACATATCTAAATTATACGCATGCTACTATTCAACCCGTTGTGGAATCATGGTTAAGTGGCATATTTGCCATTAGCAATATTGAAGCGGGTCTCACCCAACAAAAACAACTTCTTCCAGGCGAAATGTTGGTTACTCCCGAAGGCCATGCGTTTACTAACTGCAGTTTGAGCTATTATGCAGCTGATTCGCAATTACATGGGGTATTAGCAAGGCAACGTGAAATAGCCCAAATTGAGATTGATATCGATACATTTGAGAAAGAGCTGTCGCATTCCCAATTAACTTTGACTGAGATAGAAGGAAGATGCTACGAGCACGAAGCAACAATCTCGGAATCACGTAGCGAGGTAACGCAACTAAAGCAACAGGAGCACGCGTTGCAGCTTCAAATCGTACAACTTTCACAGCTTATAGAACGTGTTTCCCAGCGACATCGTCAAATCGAAGATGAGTTAATCGAGATTTCACATCAAATATCGGTGGAATACACGCAAAAGCAAGAAGCAGAAATAAAATTGGCTGAAAGTAAAGCGCAAATAGTTAATCTGGAAGAGCAACTGCAGCAAATCAAGTTAACTTGTGAAGTTGCCGAGCAGACTCTGAATGAACATCGATTGCTAGTACAAAATTTGGCAGAGGAAATGCGTGAAGCTATCTTTCATGAAAAAAACTGTCAATACAAAATTGAGCAATTAGAAAATGATGCTCAGACAATCAGCAATAATATAGCTGATTTAACAGAAAATATGGAAAAATTGCATAATGCACAAGCAGATTTGGATGACGAACCTCTTCAAACTCAGCTTAGTGAATGGTTAGCAAAGAAAATACATCATGAACAGATCTTGGCTTCAGTTCGTCATGATCTAGAAAATGCAATGGATACGTTACGTGAATTGGAGCAAGCACGGCTTAAATCAGAGCAAAAATCGTATCAACTCAGAGAATCCATCAATCAGGTACGACTCAAGGAACAGGAGGCGCGTCTAACGGAAAATCAATTTAATGAGAAACTTCTGGAAGCCAGTGCTAAAGAAGATGAATTGCTACCTTTATTGAATAATGCTTCCCCTTCTAGATTAAAAGCAGAAATTAATCGAATTAATACAGAAATAACAGCACTGGGTGCTGTTAATCTCGCTGCATTGGAGGAATTAGAAGCATCGCAAGCACGTAAAATGTATCTTGATGAGCAAGCAACTGATTTGAAAGAAGCAGTCGCCACTTTAGAAAATGCAATTCGACAGATTGACCGCGAAACACGAGAGCGCTTAATGCAAACTTTTGATAGAGTGAATATTAATTTGAGTGAATTATTCACAGCCATATTTGGTGGGGGTCAAGCAAAATTAGTTTTGAGCGGCGAAGAAATTCTTGATGCAGGAATGCAACTTACCGCACAGCCCCCTGGCAAAAAAAATAACTCTATCCATTTACTCTCAGGTGGTGAAAAAGCGCTTACCGCTTTAGCACTCGTATTTTCATTATTTCAACTTAATCCAGCGCCCTTTTGCTTATTAGATGAAGTGGATGCACCTTTAGATGATAATAATTCAATACGTTTTTGTGATCTGGTAAAACGTATGTCGAAAGAAACCCAGTTTTTGTTTATCAGTCACAGCAAAACTACTATACAAATGGCAGAACAATTAATTGGTGTTACCATGCAAGAACAAGGTGTTTCACGTATAGTTACAGTTGATCTTGATAAAACCATAAACTCTGAGAAAGAAATAGGAATAGTTTAAAACTTCTTGAAAGATGGCAAAGAATTATAATTATAATGCTTAAAATTAATAATCTTGACTTATTAAATATGAGCGACTTTGGGTATGAGTGACTTACAAATCAGCTTAATCATTATTGGTGCCACTGTTATCGGTGGTGTAGTTTTTTTTAACTGGCTGCAGCAAGCACGTTACCGCCGTAACGTGAAACGCTCATTTGAGCATGAGCATGAAGATGCGTTATTGAAAAAAATGGGCAAAACCGTTTGGGAAAATGATCGTATCGAACCTAAATTCGGTACTGAACCCTTACAAGAACCATATACAGAATCGAGTTCCATAAAAGAGCAAGCACGTTTTGAACCTGATGATCTGCCAATTGATGAACCGTTAGTCGAGCAGAAATCAGTTAATTTTGATAGTACAATTAATTACATTACAAGTATTCGAGCTAACAAATTAATCACTTATGATAAGCTAACTGAGTTATTGCAGCAAAAATTTGACTTTGGTAAACCTGTTCATTGGTTTGGGCTTATGCAAGATGGTCAAACCTGGGAGGAAATTACCATGGAATCACTTAGTACTAAAGGTGGGTATATATATTTAAATGGTTGTTTACAATTGGCTGATCGAGCTGGCCCAGTGAGTGAAATCAATTTATCTCGATTCCGTGATATGGTCGAAGATTTTGCCTCACAAGTCAATGCAGTCGCCGATTGTCCTGATATTTCGAAGGCACATATAAGAGCAGTATCTCTCGATAAATTTTGTGCAGAAGTAGATGTTGTAATGGGTATTAATATTATCAGCAAAGATGGCGGTGCTTTTGTTGGGACGAAAATACGCGCTTTAGCTGAGGCAGCTGGTTTTAGGCTTGAATCTGAGGGTGCATTCAGATATCGCGATGAAAACAATACAATATTGTTCTCTCTGAGCAACTATGAAGCAACGCCTTTCTTACCTGCTAATATGCGTACGCTTACCACACATGGTATTACTTTTTTATTTGATGTCCCGAGAGTAGTAAATGGTGAAAAAGTATTTGATCAAATGGCTCATCTTGCAAGACTTTTTTCTTCTACCTTAAATGGCATCATAGTAGACGATAATCGCGTGCCACTAAGTGATAATGGTATCAGAAGAAGTAAGCAACAACTTATAAATATTCAATCCATGATGACAACACATAATATTCCTGCTGGTAGTGAAACTGCATTAAAATTATTTGTGTGAACATGGATACTACTTTGTGATGTCACTCGCACTAAATTGAAAATTAACTATTACATCAAAAAAATTTTTCTAAATTAAAATTTTTTAAATTTAATTCTTTAAGATTTTGCACACTATATTGTTTGTCTTCTAAAGAAATATTCAACTTATGAATTGGTCTGAATTATATTGGTATCGAATCACACCTCTTCATATAATTCTTCTTTGGCCATTTAGTTTGTTTTTTAGATTGTCATTAGCATGCAAGCGATTACTATATCGGCTTGGTGTATTACATTCAATTAAAATATCGGTACCCATAATTATTGTTGATAGTATTACTGTTAACGATGCTGGTAAAACATCTTTAGTCATTTGGCTAATTAATTTATTAAAAGCTTTTGGATTACGCCCTGGAATAATTAGTCGCGGCTACTCTGAGAATTATGGATCACCCCTCGCCGTTACTATCTCAAGCAAGTCCAGTGTTGTGGGAAATAAATCCCTGCTGATGGCTTATCAAAGTAAAGGTATTTGTCCAATATGGATTGGTCATGATCGCGTAAAAGTTGCACAAGCCTTACTTACAGCTCATCCTGAATGCAATGTACTCATCTGTGATGATGGTTTACAGGATCTTCGATTGCAGCGAGATTTGGAGATTGTAGTAGTCGATAGCAGTAAACAAAATTTTGGTAATGGTTTAATTTTACCGGCTGGACCTTTACGTGATAGTTTATCTCGCCTAAATAAAGCAGATGCAGTAGTGATGAATGAAAAAAGCAGTAAGCTATCAATAAACGCTGAAAACCAAGCCAAAATATTTCATATGCGGCCAGGAAATGAATATTTTGTTAATTTGCTTAACCCTAATAATCATTCCGAAATTTCCGCATTTAAGGATAAATTTATTCATGTCATTACTGATATCAATTACTCTCATGACTTTCTGGATCAACTAAAGTACTTAAAATTAAATGTAAGATCTCATTCAGTTATCGATAATTATCAATTTATCAAAGAAGATTTACAATTTCCCGATATCGAAATCATTCTTATGAGAGAAGAGGATGCTGTAAAATGCTTGGATCAAGCCAATGAGAAATTTTGGGTATTGCATGAAGAAACAGCAATAGATATTAGATTACGAGAAATTATTTTAAAAAAATTAAGAGAAAAATTTATGGACCCAAAGCTTTTAGATATCTTAGTATGTCCATTGTGTAAAGGCCCTTTAATTTATAAGAAAAATGAAAAAGAATTAATCTGTAAACCTGATCGCTTGGCTTTTCCAATTAGAGACGGTATTCCAGTCATGCTAGAAGAAGAAGCACGAACATTACCTGCAGAAGAAGAAATTTAATTTTCTTAATATAAAAAAATCAAAAATAATTTTTTTCTGTTTTTGATTAAGCGAATCAATTTATTTTCTTTTCCATTTCCACCTTAACCATATTCGTAATTGTCGAAATTTCTCAGCATTGATACCGTCTGGGAAAATGACTATATTACGAGGAAAAATCGAATATGGGGATTTCATACTCAATACAGTCAAGTAGGGTGTTACGAAAGTATCACTCTTAACTATAAATGTAATATGCTCATTAGATCGAGTTTGTGCTGTGCAAGTAGACCCATCCTCTGAAAAATGTAAGGATACGATTGACCGAGGTGAAAGAAGCAATGCATGATAGCGTAAATATAAATATAAGCTTATAGCTAGTAAAATAGTCCCTATTAGTTTGATAAATATTGACCAATCTATCTTCCATAATATACAGACAACTGCAAAATGTGCAAAACATAACAATAATGCATACTGTCTTGAGGATGTGAGATGAATAGTTAATACTGGCATAAATGAAAATAATTAATATTTTTCTCTGATCAGATATATTGCTATGAATCCTGTTTGGCAAGCTTTCTTGCAAGAATACAACGCTACTATTGAAAAAGGGCATGTTATACATTTCAGAGATGATGTTACAGAACTAAAAAATGCTCAAACTGATACCATTCTGGTTGATCTCTCTAATTTTGGTCTGATTCATTTCTCAGGTGAAGAGGTATTAACTTTCTTGCAAGGACAGCTAACCTGTGATTTGAGAAAAATTGATCACCAGACCGCCCAATATGGTAGTTATTGCACCCCTAAAGGTCGAATACTGGCAAATTTCATAATTTGGTCACACGCTGACCACAATGAATATTTCATGCAATTACCTTCTACTTTGCTTGAGGCTATTTCTAAACGCCTTTCAATGTACATACTGCGTGCAAAAGTACGATTAAATGATAGCAGTGATTCTTTGATACGTATTGGTATTGCAGGAAATAAAGCAAAATTGTTGATTGAAGAAATATTCCATAGCATAGCTTTACCAATCTCACCGCTTGGAATAATCCATACTGAGCAAGGAAGTATTTTATGCCAAGATATAAATCGCTATGAAATTATCACAACGCTAGATCATGCAGTCATGATATGGCCACATTTAGCTTTAAAGGCGATACCAGTTGGAACTTTCTGCTGGGATTGGCTGGAGATTAAAGCAGGTATTCCTGTCATATTACCCATGACACAAGAGCAATTTATTCCTCAAATGGTCAATTTTGATGTCACGGGAGGGGTTAGTTTTCAGAAAGGTTGTTATCCAGGGCAGGAAATTATTGCACGGACACAATATCTTGGTAAATTAAAGCGTCGCATGTATTTGGTCAACATTGCTTCATCCCAACCAGTCATGGCTGGCGATCAGTTATTTAGTGCTGAATTGTCAGAGCAATCATGCGGTATGATAGTCAATGCAACACCTTCACCAGAGGGTGGTTTTGATGCACTGGCTGTTATTCAAACGAATAGTGTCGAAGCAGGTAAAATATTTTGGAAGAATCTGGAAGGTCCAGCGTTACAGATTCTCTCTCTACCATATCTTTTACCTCAATAAAGTTAAGAGCATGTTACTCAAGCGTATTACCTTTCAGCAATTGAGCAATTTTTTTATTTCCGCTTTGTATTGCCCAGCTTAGGGCGGTTCCTTCCGTTTCATTTTTAATTTTGGGATCTGCCCCACTCTTTAGCAGAAATTCAACAGTCTCATAATGATTTCCTCTCACGGCCATCATTAATGCTGTTGTGCCATTGTCTGAAGTAGCATCAATGTCAGCGCCCACACTCAGAAGAATCTGCGCAATCTGAGTATAGCCTCTACTAGCGGCATAAATTAATGGATTCCATCCACTATGATTTATTTCAGCACCGTTGATATAAAATTGCTTAACCATGTCTACTTGACCATGGTAGCTCGCTAACATAATGGCTGTTTCCCCATATTTATTACGCAAGTTTAATTTTGCTCCTGCCTCAAGCAATAAATTAGCTAATTCTTTATTATTATCACGTGCTGCAATCATCAGCAATGTATAACTTTGTCGGTTTCTGGTGTCTGGATTGGCGCCTTTATCTAAAAGCTCTTTCGCAGTACGCACATTATTGTTTTCAATCGCCCTGATAAGATCCTCATCAATGCCAGCAATTGTATTGATAGGCAGGCATATAATTATCAAAATAATAGAAATGGTAATTAACTGATATTTATTCAGAAAGAATCCCATTTCAAGTTGCTTTAAATAGGCTGAAAAAATTATTTGTAGTGATTGCTGCGATTTCCGTCAGACTCATCTCACGCAACTTGGCAATCTCTTCAGCGATATAACGTACGAAAGCAGGTTGATTGATCTTTCCACGATAAGGTACGGGAGCAAGATAAGGAGAATCTGTTTCAATCAAGATTCGATCAAGAGGAATTTTTCTAGCGACATCTTTAACAGAAGTAGCATTTTTAAAAGTAATAATGCCAGAAAACGAAATGTAAAAATTCATTTCAATTGCCCGTTGGGCAACTTCCCAGCTTTCGGTGAAGCAATGCATCACCCCTCCTACATTATCTGCCCCTTCTTCAGCCATGATACGTAGCGTATCGGCTGCTGCTTCTCGTGTATGAATAATAAGTGGTTTATGGCATTGCTTTGCAGCACGTATATGCTGACGGAAGCGTTCTCTTTGCCATTCTAGATCTCCTTTAAGCCGAAAATAATCAAGCCCAGTTTCTCCAATCGCAATGACCTTAGGATGATTAGCAAGTTTGGCTAATTGTGGAGCATTCGGTTCAATTAAATTTTCATAATCAGGATGGACACCCACAGACGCATAAAGATTATCATGTGATTCTGCCAAAGCTCGCACACGAGGAAAATCTTCTAAATTAACACTTACACATAATGCATGAGTAACGTTATTTTGTTGCATATTGACAAGAATCTCATCAAGATTACTGGCGAGATCAGGAAAATCCAAATGGCAGTGGGAATCAACAAACATGATTACAAATTATTTAATTTAGATTATTATGGATTGTTGGTATTATTAATATATTCTCTTTTTGCATCTGCCCAGCAATTAGGGGTTTCATACAATCGAACTTGTTCTAATGTAAGTCGATTTCCATAAGTATCTTGAAATGCAAGATCTAATATATGAAAAGCTTTAATTACCAGATTTTCTGCTGTCGGTTGCGTATCTAAAATAACTGTTTTATGATCTTTCAGTGATTGCAAAAACTCAATTACAGGTGTATCTCCGGCATACACCAGAAAAGCATGATCCCATTTATCGACTAAGACATCTTTAGCAATACGTTTAATTTCAGAGAAATCCATAACCATACCTTGCTCTGGCACACCTTCGTCAGAGATAATATTGCCTGATAAAGTAATTTCTACCACATACCGGTGGCCGTGCAAATGACGGCACTGACTGTTATGAGTGGAAATACGATGGCCAGCATCAAATTCTAGTCTTCGCGTAATCAACATATGATGGATTATACCATTGCAACCTATTTCTAAACTATTAAGCGTTTCAGATCATAGCCGAGATAGCGTTAGTATGACTTACGTTTACCCCGTTATCTCGCGTCGAGCTTCTGGTGTATCAATTGGAATTAATCTGAATCCTAATAATGCCTGTAATTGGCGCTGTGTCTATTGCCAGGTACCCGATCTCAAACGTGGTTCCGCACCAACCATTGATTTGGTCAAGTTGGAACAAGAATTGCGCACCTTTCTTCATGAATTACTTTATGGACGCTTTATGCTGGATAAAGTGCCACAACAAGCCAGACGTATCAATGATATCGCCTTGTCAGGTAATGGAGAGCCAACGAGCGCAAAAGAGTTCGAACAAGTAATCAGCTTGATTGGACGGGTGAAGCATGATTTTCCCTTACCAGAAGCACTCAAATTGGTTCTGATTACCAATGGCAGTTTGATAGATCGAGTTTCTGTCCAGCGAGGACTAAGCCATATGGCGAAGCTAAATGGTGAGATCTGGTTCAAACTGGATAGTGTGACGCAAGAAGGTCGAATACGTATCAATAATACCCGCATGAGCCTAAAGAAAATGCATGCCAATCTAAAATTGGCAGCATCGTTATGCCCTACGTGGCTACAAACTTGTGTGTTTGAAATAGATGGAAAACCTCCTGCTGAAAAAGAAATCAGTGCTTATCTTGAATTTCTCTATAAGATACAACAGGAAGGAATATCGTTACAGGGAATATTGCTTTATGGACTAGCGCGTCCCTCTCTGCAACCTGAGGCGCCTCGGCTCTCAAAAGTTTCGGCGGCATGGATAGAATCATTTGCCGTAAGAATTAAAAAGCTTGGGTTTGCGGTAAAAGTTCATCCTTAATCATAATTAATAAATCAGTCAATTATATTATTGACTGATTTATTAAAAGGGAATTCTTGGAATTATTTCAATTTTGCTGATTTTTTCAAGCTTTTATACAGATCAGGGTACTGTACTTTTAGCATTGCAGCCACAATTAGATCGTCTCGTTTGATTTTGGTCAAATCAATCTGATCAATATGGACCAATCGTACCAATTCTCTGACAGCTTTCGGTATTTCTCGCCCACTTTCGTAACGTGAACCGCCACTTTGGGTTACACCTACCTTATTCCAGAATTCTTGTTGATTAAGACCAAGCTTCTGCCGAATTTCTCTTGGGTTAGGTATTTTTTTAAAAAGTTTCATTCTCTATCTGTTCTCAAATGTCATAAGATTTATAGAAATAGACTGAAAAATCTATTTTTCGTTCCCATGTCATTTAAAAAATCCTTCAAATAAAAGAATGGAATGCGATAGTTTTTCATCAATCTAGATATGACGAGTAACCACTGTGTTACTAGCGTCTTAAGGGCAAGGAGCAGGAATGCAATTGATTCTCATATTTAATCTCATTTGGATTTAATTCTTCATGGCTCGCTGTGTAAAATACATGCATGCGCGTGCATAACCATAAGTGCTATGATGTATGTTATGGTATCGATATAACATCTTGTATTTCCTGCAAAGTATCGCCAGGAATATTTGACACGGGAGGGATAAAATTCTAAAGAATCTCGGAAGATCAGATTTATTCTTGGAAACAATCAGTATAAAAGTTGCTCCAAAGTATGAATTAGTTTATCCTTGGCACCCTGTTATTTTGGGTTAAATACCATTTTACTGAAGTAAATGGGAGAAGTGACCGAGCGGTTTAAGGTGCACGCCTGGAAAGCGTGTGTACGGTTATCACCGTACCGCGGGTTCGAATCCCGCCTTCTCCGCCACCTTCCCTTCCGTATAAATCCAGAATAGTCCATAAAACACAATAAACAAGCTGTTTTACAAGAACTTTAATTCCATAACAATCCGAAATAATCCACTAGAAATTAGAAGGACTGAGAATCAAATTGAGCAGCGAGATCCTTCAATAATATTACGTAAATATCATTCATAAATTTTATGGCCTCTGTTCTGTTTGATTCCCACCGGCCACTCCATTCCACAAATGTTTTTCCCTCTGAAGTGATCGGTAGCAAATGTAAATCACCGACATAATTACTAATCTCTGCCGGAGATATTGGAAAAGGTGCATCATCAATAGAATAGATAATGCGATGATCTAATGAGCTATATGCAATTAAAGTATCTAGAAAACTTCCGTTCAAAAGCCGCTTTGCACCGACGCTTGTTCCTCCTTTGCTTCCCACGTTTTCGCACCGTTTTATAATCGACGGTGCCCATGAAAAATCATGAAAATCTGAGATACGCTCCCATACCGCTTCAATGGGCGCGTTAACGATGATAGAGTTATATACGCTAGGCATTTTCGATTCTATTTTATTTCCTGTGGTATTCAGTGTAAATGATATGCGTATGGGTTGAATTGCTGCAAAACTTCTTTAAAAAATTATACATCACATAAATGCAGATACTTATTCTCTCAAAGTCATGATTTTTGATAGTTCGATCAACATTATTTTAAGTTAAACTAACCCAATCATCCCATAGCTAGGCCAGGCGAAAAGCGAAGACCTTCCCGCTATATATGCACCAAACGTTATCCATAATTCGTCAGAATATCTGCATAAATAAATCATTTCAAGAGATCTTGGCTAACAATAGGCCGCAATAAAAAATGCGGGAACTTGTTAAAACAACGTATTGATTCTTCACAATATCGTCAAGAGCAAAAGCAATTAGAAGCATTAGTGGCTGAAAACAGCTTTGAATCGGTGGTGCATCTTTGGTTGAGTAGCTGGAAAGATGCCAGAACAGCGCATCATGCTGATTACGTTATCAGAAGACTTGAAGCTGGCGTTTTCCCCATGATCGGGAATAAACCCATTAACAGCATCACAGTCCCTACCCTTTTAATGGTAATCAAAAAGATTGAAACCCATGGAGCTTTGGACATAACCAAACGAGTATTAAGCACCTGCGGCCAGGTATTCCATTATGCATGTTGGTCACGGGCTGGCAGAACGGAATCCAGCAGCAGATACTAAGCCCTCTGATGTACTGAAATCTGTCCAGAAAACCAACTACGTAAGGCTAGATCAAAAAGAATCACCCGAATTGCTAGAAAGATAGATGCATATGACGAATAACTTTCAACCAAACTAGTGCTTAATTGCATTAATTCATTATAAGTTTTCCGATATCTATATGTATAAAAAATAGTTGGTTAGATAAGATAATATGTAAGAATTTCTAGTGTTGTTTACAGTATTCTGGAGAATACTGTAAATGAATATGCACAAACATATAAGATTTACGCCACTTGACAGTCATGCTTTCGTTAAAACCTGCAAAGCACACGGTGTCGGCCAGAAATTCACTCAAGTCAATCGACCCTAAACCAACGGCAAAGCTGAAAGTACTATCCGCACCTTGATGCAGATGTGGCATGACAAGACTAACTTTAAAGACTGTACCAACCGGCAGATTCAATCGCTTTCTTAACTTTTATAACACTGTCAAGCCACACAAAAGTTTGAATAACTCAACTCTTTATGAAATACTCCAATATTATTTCAATCAACCTCTCTGCAAACAACCCTGAGATTTCTTACTGATAAATTTTTACAACTTATTTCAAAATATCACCTTCTGGCTTAAGTACTTCAGGACGATTGCGGTCATTAATCAATTCAAGCAGATTGATTTCGATATTCCGCGAAATTGCAGTTAAGGGCAGATCGTTCGGCTGCAAGCCAAACGGATTTTCAATCTCGTCACCGATAGCATCGAGCTCAAAGAATGCATACGAAATCATCAGCACAACGAGCGGTGTCAGTATGCCTGTCGTTTCAACCAGCCCAAACGGTAAGAGCAGGCAGTAGGAAGCAACGATTCGGTGAATCAATACAGAATAGCTAAAAGGTATCGGGGTATTCTTAATGCGTTCGCAGGCACCGAGTATATTGGATAGCTCATTGAGCTGTGCATCCATAAATGGGTAACTAAATTCATTTAACCACCGCCGATTGCGTGCGAATGCAAGATCACGACCCAGTTGGTGCAGAATGGCAAGTGGCCGATGTGTTGATTGAAGAACTGTGATTAGATCCTTTGGGGGTAAAAATTTTTTAATTTCCTCCGCGGGATCTTCATTACGCAAATGACAACATAGCGCATGTGCAAACGCAATCACACGTTTGACGAAAACTTCCCGTAAATGTTTCAATTCCACAATATCCTGCACAGAATCCAACATAAAGCAAGCTTGGCGCGTCAAGCTGCGTGAGGTATTGACCAAGGCACCCCAAAGCTTGCGGCCTTCCCAGAATTTATCGTATGAGGCATTGTTGCGGAAAGCTAGGAAAATACCCAATATAACCCCGAGCAGCAAAAAAGGTGTTGTCGTGAGCGTGTATGCCTGAATACTATAATACAGTTCTACATAGGTAACGATCATCGAGGTTACTGTCACTGTAAGAATCCGCGGCCACGTTTCCATAAAGCTGCTACCCCGAAAATGAAATAGCAACCGTATCCATGAAACTTTATCTTTATCTTTAACTATCACGTTAGTAACAATCTCTTATTGAATTCAACTCGTCCAATTCAGCTAACCAACAACACCTTGAGGAGAGGAATTATATCGAAATGCGTCTGAAACAAGGGGATTCGCAGAAAGCGGTGTGTTCCTTTTATTGATGGTTGATCTGCCGAGATCTTTACTAACAGGTTACACCGCTTCCTGCTTCTGTTATACACCAGAAATGATCATGGCTCGCGTGGAATACTCCAGGTATTCCATAAAATTTCCGTACTGTCATAGATTTGTGCGGACAGCTGAGCGGACTGGCAAGCACCCAGCAATGGCACTGCCTATAGCATGCACTGGAATGAGCACGGTATAGATCGGATTTTCATGTTGATTCCCGCAATGGGTACTGGTTATTTAATGATATGATGAAATCCGGCTAAGCTCATTGATGAGGATTTGAAAATACAGGCTGTTTAAAGCGCAGCAGCGTGCTCGGAACGCAGGGCTTTTTTATCGATTTTGCCGACACTCGTTTTGGCGATGACATCAACCAGTTTGAATTGGGTAAGCAGCGCGTGTAAGAATTTCTAGCGTTGTTTACAGTATTGTGGAGAATACTGTAAATGAACATGCACAAACATATAAGACTTACGCCACTTGACCGTCAGGAGCTGTGGCAGCTTTACCAAACTGGCTGCTGGAAAGTGTCCCAACTTGCCGAACGCTTTCGAGTCTCAAGGCCTACGGTCTACGCCGTTCTCAAACGGGCAAGGCTCAAGGAGTTTGTTCCCCGCGACAGTACCAATCAACGTTTTAAAACAATTCAGTACGGCCTCAAGCGCTTAGCCAAAGTCGAGCAGTCCATCCAGGAGCGCCTGAAACGCGAGGCAAAGCGTTATAACAAATCTTACCCCGGCGAACTCATGCATTTCGATACTAAACGCCTGCCTTTACTCAAAGGCCAATCACCCACCCAACCCAGGCAATACCTGTTTGTCGCGATTGATGACTTCTCCCGAGAACTCTATGCAGCCATCTTGCCTGATAAAACCCAGAATAGCGCCGCCTGGTTCCTCACCGAAACCGTCATCACCCACTGCCCTTACCAGATCGATTACGCTTATTCTGATAATGGCAAAGAATATAAAG